>JAVVEP010000002.1:48002-253292 GCA_032250735.1 Gammaproteobacteria bacterium | reverse complement strand
CAAAAATTTTGTAAGATTTTCCCGAGTATCACGACCAACAATCAACTAATAGTAAAATAACGGGCATCGATTGTTGAGTGCGTGCCGAAGAGCGGCACTGACTGAAAACCGGGCGTCAAATTATAAGAGTCACAATTTATAAGAGTCACAATCATGGCATTTCTGGCGGACATCTCCGGGCAAGGGATAACCTTCCTCTCGTCACTGTTTGTATTTACGGTTGGCCTGTTTTTTCTTCTTATCTTATTACTTTTCGTTAGGGACAAGTTCCAGACCCGGGACGCCATCCTGCACAATTACCCGGTCATCGGGCGTTTCCGCTATATCTTCAGTACGCTGGGCGAGTTTTTCCGGCAGTATTTCTTTGCCATGGACCGCGAGGAAATGCCGTTCAACCGCGCGGAGCGTGGATGGGTCTACAAATCCGCCGCCGGCGTGGACAATACCGTGGCGTTTGGCTCCACCAAAAATATCAGCCCGCCCGGCACGCCCTTATTCGTTAATTGCCCGTTTCCCACCCTGGATGAAGATGCCGCAACCCTGACATCGGTGCGAATCGGCCCCTATGCCAGGGAGCCCTATGACGCGACATCGCTGATCAATATCTCGGCAATGAGTTACGGCGCGCTGTCCGAGCCGGCGGTTCGCGCCCTGTCCATGGGAGCCAAACTGGCCGGCTGCTGGATGAACACCGGTGAAGGCGGTCTGGCGTCGGCGCATTTGACGGGCGGCTGTGACATCGTGTTCCAGATCGGTACGGCCAAATACGGCGTGCGCACCGCCGACGGCAAGCTGGACGATAACAAGTTGCGCGAGGTCGCCGCCCACCCGCAAGTCCGAATGTTCGAGATCAAAATGAGCCAGGGAGCCAAGCCGGGCAAGGGCGGTATCCTGCCGGGGGCAAAGGTCACCGCTGAGATCGCGCGGATTCGCGGCATCGAGCCGGGCAAGGATTCCATCTCGCCCAACCGGCACCCGGAGATCGGCAGTTTCGCCGAGTTGCTGGCCTTCATCGAACACGTGCGCGACGTCACCGGCAAGCCCACGGGGTTCAAGGCGGTGATCGGGGCCTACGGTTGGCTGGAAAACATGTGCGAGGAAATCCAGCGCTGCGGCATTGCGTGCGCGCCGGATTTCATCACCATCGACAGCGCTGACGGCGGCACGGGCGCCGCCCCCATGCCGCTGATGGACGATGTCGGCCTGCCCATCAAGGAGGCATTGCCCATGGTGGTGGACATACTGACCCGCTACGGTTTGCGGGAGCGCATCAAGGTCATCGCCTCCGGTAAACTGATTACCCCTTCGGGTGTGGCGTGGGCCTTGTGCGCCGGCGCGGACTTTGTCGCCTCCGCACGCGGGTTCATGTTTGCGCTGGGCTGTATCCAGGCCCTCAAGTGCAACAAAAACACCTGTCCCACCGGCATCACCACGCACGACAAACATTTGCAACAGGGACTGAACCCGGCGGAAAAGGCCGTCCGGGTGAAAAACTTTGTCGGCAAGATCCATTATGGCTCGGGACTGATCGCCCATTCCTGTGGCGTGTCGCACCCCCGCGAGTTGACACGGATACATTGCCGGATCGTCCAGCCGGACGGCAAGTCAGTGCCGCTGAGCGAGTTATATCCCGTGCCGGAGGTGCTGGAAAAATTTCGAGCTGGAAACAACGGTAACAGCCATGCAGGCGAAAAGAGTGAAGAAGCGTAACTAAATAATGGATATGACAAACAACATGAAGGCTTCCGATTTATTGGTAAAGGCGCTGGAGAACGAGGGCGTGGAGTACATCTTCGGCGTGCCCGGCGAAGAGAATCTGGATCTGCTGGAATCGCTGCGCACCTCCAGTATTCGATTAATACTCACACGGCACGAGCAAGGGGCCGGATTCATGGCGGCCACCTACGGGCGTTTGACCGGCAAGGCGGGCGTGTGCCTGGCCACCCTCGGACCCGGCGCCACCAACCTGGTCACCGCGGCAGCCTATGCGCAATTGGGCGCCATGCCCATGTTGATGATTACCGGGCAGAAGCCCATCAAGAAAGGCAAGCAGGGTCATTTTCAAATCGTCGACGTGGTGCAGATGATGCGCCCCATCACCAAGCTGGCCAAACAGGTGGTTGACGCCGGCACCATACCCGGCTTGGTGCGCGAGGCCTTTCGCATCGCGGAAGAAGAACGCCCCGGCGCCGTGCATCTGGAATTGCCGGAAGATATCTCCGCGGAAACCGTCGAGTCGGCGCATCTGTTTGCCGTGAATAACTACTGCCGCCCCGATGCCGACGGCAGCGCGGTCAAGCGCGCCGCCGACATGATCCGCAAGGCCCGGCACCCCTTGCTGCTCATCGGTGCGGGCGCCAACCGCCGACGCGTGGTCGATGCCCTGAAAGACTTTGTCGAGAAAACCGGCATCCCGTTTTTCAATACGCAAATGGGCAAGGGCGTGATCGGCGGCTACCATCCTTTGTATCTGGGGACAGCGGCCCTGTCGTCGGGCGATTATCTGCACTGCGCCATCGACCGGGCCGACCTGGTGATCAACGCCGGCCATGATGTGGTGGAGAAGCCGCCCTTCTTTATGGAACACGGCGGCAAGCAGGTGATTCATGTCAATTTCAATTCCGCCATCGTGGACCAGGTCTATTTCCCGCAACTGGAGCTGGTGGGCGATATCGCCACCTCGTTCACACGGCTCACCGAACAACTGGAACCGCTGCCTACCCATGATTTCAGTTACTTCATGCGGGTGCGCGAGCATATCCAGGCACATACGAAAGAAGGAAGCCGTGACCCGCGATTCCCCATGATTCCCCAGCGGCTGGTGGCCGATGTGCGTCAGGTGATGCCCAAAGACGGGATCATCGCCCTTGATAACGGCGTGTACAAAATCTGGTTCGCCCGCAATTACCCGACCCCCGAGCCCAACACCGTGTTGCTCGATAATGCCCTGGCCACCATGGGCGCCGGCCTGCCCTCGGCGATGATGGCCGCGCTGCTTTACCCCAGGCGCCGGGTCATGGCCGTCTGCGGTGACGGGGGCTTCATGATGAACAGCCAGGAGATGGAAACCGCCGTGCGGCTGAAATTGAATCTCGTGGTCCTGGTGCTGCGCGATGACAGTTACGGCATGATCCGCTGGAAACAGGCGGGCAGCGGTTTCCCCGACTGGGGACTGGAATTCGGCAATCCCGATTTTGTCGCCTATGCGCAAAGCTACGGGGCGCGTGGTCATCGCGTGGCATCGGCCGATGATTTTGCGCCGTTGCTGGAACGCTGTTATTTCGAGGGCGGCCTTCACTTGATCGAAGTGCCGGTGGATTATTCTGAAAACGAGCGGGTTCTCATTGATGAACTGGCGCAGAAGATTTGCCTGGTATAGCTATGAGTAAGCCAACATTAACGGTCGTGCAAGCCCATGATGGCGCGGTGATGGACGAGGTGCCCCTCGTTGATGAGACGAGCGCCGGCGCGATGTTGGCCGAGGCGGAGCGTCTTTACCGTGATCGCAGCCAGTGGCTGCCGGCCTACCGGCGCAAGGAAATTCTCACCCGTTTAATCGAACTGATGCGCAACGAGGACGAGGCGCTGGCCCTGTTGATCGCCCGCGAGGGCGGCAAGCCCTTAACGGATGCGCGGGTCGAAGTGGCGCGCGCCATTTCCGGTGTGGAACTGGCGATAGAGGCCATCGGCCAGCTCAAGGGGGAGCAGATCCCCATGGATCTCTCCGCCGCCGGCGCCGGCAGGCTGGCCTTTACCCAAAAAGAGCCTATCGGCGTGGTGCTGGCCATCAGCGCTTTCAACCATCCCTTGAATCTGATCGTGCATCAGGTGGTGCCGGCCATTGCCGCGGGCTGCCCCGTGATCGTCAAGCCGGCGGCTTATACCCCGTTGAGTTGTCTGCGCTTCGTGGAGCTGGTGCGTCTGGCGGGCCTGCCCGAGCCCTGGTGCCGGGCCTGCGTGTGCGACCGGGATACCATCGGCAAACTGGTGGCGGATTCACGCATAGCGTTTGTCAGTTTTATCGGTTCCGCAGAGGTGGGTTGGAAGTTGCGCAGCCAATTGGCCGCGGGAACCCGTTGCGCCCTGGAACACGGCGGCGCGGCGCCGGTGATCGTTGCGGCCGATGCGGATATGGAACAGGCCATGCCGTTGCTGGTCAAGGGCGGGTTTTATCACGCCGGTCAGGTGTGCGTGTCGGTGCAGCGGGTGTTTGTGGATAACAGCATCAAGTCAGCTTTCGTTGACAGCTTGGTTGAACAGGTGGCCAGCCTTCACGTGGGTGATCCAACGGATGCGGCGATGGAGGTGGGGCCGCTCATTCGACCGTCCGAGGTGGACCGCGTGGAAGCGTGGGTCAATGAAGCGGTGGAGCAGGGCGCGGTCTGCGTGCTCGGCGGCAAGCGCCTGGATCGGTATTTTTTCACCCCCACCGTGCTGGTGGATCCGCCTGTTGACGCCAGGGTTTCCAGCCGGGAAATCTTTGGCCCGGTCGTCTGCGTCTACGGATACGACGATGTGCAAGACGCCATCCGGCAGGCCAATGCCTTGCCCGTCGCCTTCCAGGCAGCGGTCTTTACCACGAACATTGATTTCGCCGTCCACACCGCGCAAGCGCTCGACGCCTCAGCCGTCATGGTCAACGACCACACCGCGTTCCGTGTCGACTGGATGCCCTTCGCCGGCCGCCGTACGTCGGGATTAGGGGTCGGCGGCATTGCCTATACCGTGGAAGACATGATGCAGGACAAGTTGTTGGTGATCAGGGCCTGATGCCGCTCCGCGCGGCCAGCGCCTCGCCGCCCTTATTTTTCATTCTCGTTTTCTTTAT
Organism: Gammaproteobacteria bacterium; assembly: GCA_032250735.1. Classification (NCBI taxonomy): domain Bacteria; kingdom Pseudomonadati; phylum Pseudomonadota; class Gammaproteobacteria; species Gammaproteobacteria bacterium. The sequence continues at coordinate 248,464 of JAVVEP010000002.1, read as the reverse complement.
TTTCGTTCTCCCCCGCACCTTCGGCAAATCCCCGTGCCGCCTGACGCAAGGTGTCCATATGTCGCTGGCAATGGCGGCAGCCGGCGCACATTGCGGTGTGCAGGCGTAGCGCGGTTTTCTCGCGCAGGGTGAGCGGGCGTTCCTGGGATTCGGAAAACAGCCGGGTGGCCTCGCGGCAGGTCAGCATGACATGCCCTCAAACCAGTTGTGCTCCAGGCACTTGCCCAGTCGCAGGCGGGCGCGGTGCAACAGCACGAACAGGTTGCTGGCGGACAGCTCCGTCGCCGCGCAGATCTCTCCGGTTTCCAGGCCGATGAATTCGCGCATCATAAACACCCTGGCTTGTTGGGGCGGCAGGCCGTCGAGGCAGGCCTCGAACACGCGCCAGAACTGGGCCTGCTGGAAGGAGGCCTCCGGGTCGCCCCAGTCCTGCGGCCGCGCCTCCGGGCGCCAGGAACCCCGCTGGTCGAAGAGCCGGTCTTCGATGTTGTCGTCCTCGCGCGGCAGGTGGCCGGTATCCTCCCGGCGCTGTTTCTGGCGCAGGACATCGGTGATCTTGTGCTTGAGGATGGCGAACACCCAGGTCTTGAGCGCCGCATTGCCGCCGAAGGAGCGGGCATTCTTTAGCGCCCCCAGCAGCGCCTCCTGCACGGCGTCCTCCGCCAGTTGGCCATCACCCAATTGCAAGGTGGCGAATTTGAGCATCTGGCGGCGCACGTCTTCCAGGAAGGCCGGGTCCGTGAGCGCGTGGGTTTCGTCTGTCGGTGGACGCTTCGCCGTGAGTGCGGCTTCCATTATTCGTCCCCCCTTTTTGACAGTTCATTTTTTGCCGCACTGTAGCTGGCCACACAATAGGGCACGGCGTAGTTCAGGGATAAGTGGAACCAGGAAATGGCGGTGCCGGCGAGCAGCGCCTCGCCCTGGTTGATGAGATTCAGGATAGTGCCGACCACGGCGGAAACCATAAGCGCGCTGCGGGCGATGCGGCCGGAGCACGCGACGTTGAACAATGACTTCATGGGTTGATTACCTATTCTCCTTATGCTGTTGCCCGGTGAATTCCGCGCCCAATCCGTTCGCCGACAAGGCCGCGGCGGCGCTGTGCACAGTCTCCGCGATCAGCGCCGTATCCACTTGAGGCGCGAGCGCCTGCGGGTTCCCCTTACCGCCGGTGGGGCGGGCGGTGAGGTGGGCGTTTTCCGGCTCCAACACGAATTCACCGCCGCAATTGCGGCAGTAGAGATGATCGCCCACCTGCTGGTCGCGCTGCACCACCAGGGTGGGGCCGCACATGGGACAGGTTTGGAGGGGGATGCCATCGTCGCTGTGGCGGATGAATTGGTCGAGCTCGCCTGCTTCGCCGAGGGCGAGGAAGGCATCGGCGTATTGCGCGTCGAATTGCACGCCGCGCAGTTTCGCGATGATGGCGAGCGCCTTATCGCGCGGCATCCCGGCACGGTAGGGGCGGTGGCTGGTCATGGCGTCGAAGGCGTCACAGATGCCGACCATGCGCGCGATGGCGGGCACGTCCTCGCCGGGCAATCCATGGGGATAGCCCGTGCCGTCGGGGCGTTCGTGGTGCAACAGCACGGCATCGCCCACCAGCTTCGCCAGTGGGTGCGCCGCCAGCATGCGCATGCCCACGGCGGGGTGGGTCTGGATGATCGCGTATTCCTCGCCGCTCAGCGCGCCCGGCTTGCGCAGGATAGCGTCGGGCACGCCCACCTTGCCCAGGTCGTGCAGGAAACCGCCCAGGCCGATGCGCGCCGCCTCCGCTTCCGGGACGCCGGCGGCCTCGGCCAGCAGTCGGGCATAACGCGACACCCGCCACAAATGGCCGCCGGTGTACGGGTCGCGCGCCTCCACGAACCAGGCCATGGTGAGCAGGCTCGCCAGCAGGCTGTCGAAAGCGTCGCCGCCGGGGCGATCATCGGTAATATTGATGTTTGATTCAGGCATGATGTTCTCCCTGTTGTCCCGCCGGGGTTATTCGAAATGCTGTAGAATCATGCGTGCCGTCAGCGCCTTGCGTTGCGGTAAGGCGAGATCGTCCTTGCTTACATAAAGAAAGGTCTGCGGTTTCCCCAGTGCGGCGGGGTTTTTGCCGGCCCCTTCGATATCAATGATGGTGGCGCGTACCCCCGCATGTTGGGCGATATCCTCCAGTTTGCGCGACACCATGGAGTAATCCAGCATGGCGGCGAACAGCACTGGCACGGACGGTGCGCTGCGGCGCAGTTTGGCGAACACCTGTTCAGGCGATTCGGCAATGGACGAGGCGAGGGCGAGGGAAATCACCGCGCCTTTTGCGCCCTTGGCCTGCTGCGGCAGGTCGGCGAGGCGTTCCAGTTTTACGGCGGAATAGCCACCTTGCGTCAGCAAGGGCAGCATCTCGGCGACAATGAAGGGATGTGGGCGAGCGAGCAGTACCTGTCTTGTATCCGTCATATTTTGGCTCCAATCTGGTTGTCAGTTTGTAGTTGTTCTATTCAAAGATCCCATTGCCGCCGGTTTTGTTACACCCGCCGTTGCTAAGCGTTGACTTTTGTACCAAACGGTCCTAATGTCAAGCGTTATGAGTATAGGCCGCCCACTGGAATTCGATCCCGAACAAGCCCTGGACTCCGCCCTGGCGGTATTCTGGTCCCAGGGCTATGAGGCCGCGTCGTTGCAAGATCTGCTCCAGTCCATGGGGCTGTCGAAGAGCAGCTTCTATCAGGCCTTTCAGAGCAAGCATGCGTTGTTCGAACGTTGCCTGGAGCGCTACCGCGACCAGGTTACGGGGCAGTTGACCGAAGGTCTGCGCGGGGCCGGGTCGGGGCTCGCGTTCATCGAGGGCGTACTGCGCTCAATCGTTGCCGAGGCGCATAACAAGAAAAAGACACGCGGCTGCCTGATCATGAACACCGCCAACGAATTTTCCCAGAGCGATCCCAAAGTGGCCCGGCGGGTCACGTCGGGACTGACGAGCTTCAGGAAGGTTTTTCTGAAAGCCGTACAACAGGCGCAACAGGCCGGTGAAATCGATGACAAGCAAGATCCCCAGGTGCTGGCCGATTATTTGGTCACTTCCATCAGCGGTCTGCGCACCATGGTCAAGGCGGGGGCGAGCGCCGCCACCGTGGAAGGCGTCATTGATGTCACCATGAAAGCCCTGCGCTGATTTTTTTTCGCCAATTATGGACCGCATGGTCCAGTATTAATCACCACAACCCTAGGAGCACTGCCATGAGCACCGAATACAAAATCCCGTTGACACCAAAGACCCTCGAAACCGCCGCGCCGCGCGCCAAAGCGGTGATGGAGGCCACGCACGCCAAACTGGGTTTCGTGCCCAACATGTACGGCGGCATGGCCAACTGCCCCGGCCTGCTGGATACCTACGCCCACGGCTACACCCTGTTCCGCGAGGATTCCGGGTTCTCGCCGGCGGAGCAGGAGGTAGTACTGCTCACCGTCAGCCGCGAGAACGGCTGCCGCTACTGCGTCGCAGCGCACAGCTTCCTGGCGGACGCCATGTCCAAGGTGCCGCCGGCGGTGACCGACGCCATCCGCGACGGGAAGCCGGTGGGTGATCCGAAACTGGCTGCATTGCACGCGTTCACCCGCATCATGGTCGACAAGCGCGGCCTGCCGTCGCGCGCGGACGTCGATGCCTTTCTCGCCGCCGGTTACACTGAAAACCACATCCTGGACATCGTGCTTGCCATCGCGGTGAAGACCATCAGTAACTATTCCAATCACCTGTTCCACACGCCGGTGGACGGCATGTTCGAACACCGCACCTGGAACGTCTGAGGAGGAATCATGAGCACCGGCCTGTTTACCCCGTTGAAAATGGGGCCCCTTGAGCTTCCCAACCGCATCGTCATGGCGCCCCTAACCCGCAACCGCGCGCCGGGCTGCGTGCCCAACTCGCTGATGGCCGAGTACTACCGGCAGCGTGCCTCCGTGGGCCTGATCGTCACCGAGGCCAGCCAGGTATCGCCGCAGGGCGTGGGTTATCCGGCGACGCCGGGCATCCATTCGCCCGAGCAGACGGAGGCCTGGAAGGCCGTCACCGGCGCCGTGCATGAAGCAGGCGGGCGCATCTTCCTGCAACTGTGGCACGTGGGGCGGATTTCGCACCCCAGCTATCACGATGGCATATTGACGGTCGCGCCTTCCGCCATCGCGCCGAAAGGCGAGGCGGTGACCTACCAGGGCATGCAGCCCTTCGTGAAGCCGCGCGCGCTGGAGATTGAAGAGATTCCCGGCATCGTCGAGGACTTCCGCCGCGCCGCCGCCAACGCCCGCGCCGCCGGCTTCGACGGCGTGGAGATACACGGGGCCAACGGCTACCTCATCGACCAGTTCCTGCGCGATGGCAGCAACCGGCGCAGCGATGAGTATGGCGGCAGCATCGAAAACCGCGCGCGTTTGTTGCTGGAAGTGACCGAGGCGGTGGCGGGCGAATGGATCGACGGCTGCGTCGGCGTGCGCCTGTCGCCCTGGCAGCCGTTCAACGACATGGCCGACTCCGATCCGCAGGCCACTTTCAGTTATGCCGTCCAGGCGCTGGCCGGTTACAAGCTGGCCTACCTGCACCTCACCGAAATGGGCCGGGACGCACCCGGTGCGGCGGGGCCGGACTTCGAGCCGAACGTGCTGCGCGAAGCCTGGCCGGGCGTGCTGATCACCAACGGCGGTTATGATCGCGCCCGGGCTGACGACGCCATCGCCGAGGGAGCGGCCGATGCCGTGGCCTTCGGCCAGTTGTGCCTGGCCAATCCGGACCTGCCCCAACGTCTCCGAACCGGCGCGCCCCTGAACACGCCGGACCCCGCCACGTTTTACGGCGGCGATGCGCACGGCTACACGGACTATCCGGTGTTGGCGACGAGCTGACGGGTCACAGATTACGCGCCGTAATACTCGGCCAGGCGCGGGCTGCGGTGGTGGAAGATGACGCCGATGCCGCGGCCCGTGGCGTGTACGACCAGCGCGCCCAGGCGCAGGCCGTCCAGCGCGGCATCGGTGAACTCAATGGTGAGGCCTGTGCTGGTTGGCAGGCCCTCTCCGTCCTCGAATTCCAGAAAGGCGCCGTCCGGCGATAGATTGCGCACCACCACGATTTTTTTCAACGGTACGTGGTTGTGAATCACTGCCGCGAGATGGGTCTGAATCCGTTGGTGCAGTCGGTGTTCCATCGCTTATCGCCTCCTCACTTCCGGCCGTTCAACGCCGAAATCCGCCACCACGCCTCCAGCGCGCAAGCCACCGACCAGGCCTGGGCCGGCGCGCCGCGCGGGTGGTGGGGCGGGTCGGCGTCGAAGATTTCGCTGACAGTGCCGAGCCCGGCGTCGCGCAGGTGATCGGCCAGCGGTTCGAGGCGCGACAGCGCCAGGGCGGCGTCGCCGGTGACGCGGTGTTCGGCGAGGGCGTAATGGCCCAGCAGCCAGGCCCAGACCGTGCCCTGGTGATAGGCGCCGTCGCGTTCCCAGACGCCGCCTGAATAATATGGCCGATAATCGGGATGGCCGGGCGACAGCGAGCGCAGTCCATACGAGGTCAGCAGCACCCGGGCGCAGACGGCGACCACGGCCTGTTGCTGTTTTTTGGTCAGCGGCGAGTGGGGCAGGCTGACGGCGAGGATCTGGTTCGGACGAATGCTGGCGTCGTCGCCGTGCGGGCCGTCGAGCACGTCCAGCAGGCCGCCGCCATCGGCACTGACGAAACGCCGGAACCCGGCCTTGGTGCGTTTCACCAGCGCGGTATAGGGCTTAACGTTCTGGCCCAGTTGCTTCGCAAAATCGGCCATGCAGCACAGCGCGTTGTACCAGAGCGCGTTGATCTCCACCGGCTTGCCCATGCGCGGCGTCACCACCCAGTCGCCGACCTTGGCGTCCATCCAGGTCAGTTGCACGCCGGGCTCGCCGGCGCGCAGCAGGCCGTCTGCGGGGTCGACGCCGATGCCGTAGCGGGTGCCGTGGACGTGGGCATCGATGATCTCCGCCAGGACGGGAAACACCTCCGCCAGGGTGGCATCGTCGCCGCTGGCCTCGACATAGGCGCGCCACGCCTCGACGTACCATAGCGCCGCGTCCACCGTGTTGTATTCCGCCGTTCCGCCCGCGCCGGGGAAGACGTTGGGCAGCATGCCGCCGTCCACGAAGCGGGCGAAGGTGGCGAGGATGCGTTTGGCCGTGTCGAAGCGGCCGGTGGCCAGCGCCAGGCCGGGCAGTGCGATCATGGTGTCGCGGCCCCAGTCGCCGAACCAGGGGTAGCCGGCGATGATGGATTCTCCGTTGGGATCGCCCTCATCCGGCCCTGCGGGCCACCTTCTCCCGGGGGGAGAAGGGAAAAGGCTGCGGTCGGCGGCCGCTTCTTTTGCGGGACGGGCAAATACAAAGTTGTCGGCGGCGAGCACGAGCTGGTCGATCCACGCCGGCGCGTCCGGCAACGCCGGCCGCGCCTGTTGCAACAGCGCGGCGTCGCGCGCCCGCGCCTGGGCGAGGGACTCGGCGAGGGCGATGGCGGGTTCGCCGTCGAGGACGGCGGTCAGCCCGGTCCAGTGGCCGGGTTTCAATTCGATATGCAGAGTGCCCACGCGCAGATGATTGTCGCGGTCCTCCAGGCCCCGCTCGTGCTCGGCGGGCAGATCGACGCCTTCGATCCAGGTGGCGTCCGCCTCCAGCGTACCACCCTCGGGGAGCAGATTCAGGGTGAAGTGATCGTGGTGCGTGACCCGCAGGCCCGTACCCTCCACCCGGATATTCGGCGCGAATCCGCCCGCCGCCATGACATGGTGATGGTCGCGCGCATTGGCCAGCAGGCTCACGCGCAGCGCCAGCGGGCGGCCCGGTTTACCCAGTAGCCGCCAGGCGACACAGGTGGCGTCGCGGCCGTGCTCCATCCAGATGCGCTGTTCGATAACCACGTCGCCGAGGGCGTAGCGCCATACCGGCAGGCGGCCGTCGAGATGAAAGGATTCGATATGCACGTGGCCCGCGGGCGCGACCGCACCGCCGGTCCAGCGGTTGCTGAACAGGGGCCATTCGCGTTCGCCGTCGATGAGGGTGGCGTCGGCCTTGGCCAGCACCAGGTGGCGGCCCAGCGGCGGCTCGACGGGCGCGATGAGCAGGCCGTGATAGCGGCGCGTCAGCGTGTGCGCGAGGGTGCCCGCCGCGTAGCCGCCGCGGCCGTTGCTCAGCCACCACTCGCGGCGCTCGGCCTGGGCCAGGTCGCCGCAGGTCTCGCGGCCGAAGCGGATGAGAGGCGGGGCCCCGCGGTCGGGCGGAGGGGTTTGTTTTTTGGGAGTGGCTTTGCGCACGGCCATGGGTCGGCTCCTCTTTTTTAGGTTTATTTATTTGGCGATCAGTAACAGGCCGTGGCCATCGGCGTCGTGCGCCAGCAGCCCGTGGTCAAATCCCAGTCCGGCGCCGCCCGTGTCCACCGCCCCCGGCGAGACCCAGTGCCCACCGCTGTGCCGCAAGTCCGCGCCGGCGTCGCCGGGCTTGTCCACCGTGAGATGGGTCTGCCAGTGCCATAAATCGTTGGCCCGGGTATCGGCGGGCATGGGTCGGCCGGTTTGCGGCGCCAGGTATTCCAGCAGTTCGATGCCCGGCCCGACCGCCGCCTTCAGCGCCGTGATGCGCAGCCGCGCGCCGAAAACGTTGTTGAGGCGCTCCTGCTCGATGCCGTGATTCTCGGCCGTGCCGGCGACGCGTAGGCCGAGTGCGTCGCGGTAGAGGCGCAGGCTGGCGTCGGTGTCGGCCACCACGATGGCGGTGTGGTCGATGCCGAGGAACAGACGGCCGTCGTCGCGGCGCCATTTGGGGTCGCCCTTGTCCGGCGGGAAATGCAGGATCTCCAGGTGGTTGCCGTCGGGGTCGCGGAAATAAAAGGCCTCGATGCCGCCGGCATCGGGGTTCCAGTCCGGCAGGCGCTGGGGGCCGGGCGAGGCGTGCCGCACGCGATGCTTGCGCAAGTGGGCGTAGGCCCGCGGCATGTCGCTGACGATGATGGCGATGTGCTGGAACCAGCGGTCGTTGCTGCGCGAGTCGGGCGGGATGGGGCGGCCCTGCGGCGCGAGGAATTCGATGAGTTCGATGGATTCGTCGCCCAGGCGCAGGCGCGCCGTTTTTATCCGCGCGCCGAACACGCCGGTGAGGCGTTCGATGCCGGTGCCGGCCGCCTCGACCTCGCCCACTTTCTCGAAGGACAACACGCCGGTGTAAAAGGCCAGAGAGCGCTCCAGGTCGCTGACGGTGATGCCCACGGCATCCACCGCGCGCACGACCGGCGCGGCATGCAGGGGCGCAGCGTGTAGAGGCGCAAGGAACAACAGCAGGAATAACAGCCCTGCGGCGCGGGAAACATTTTTTCTCATGCGGAGTTCTCCGGGGCGAGATGCTCGCCCAGGCGCAGGCCCCAGGCGTAGATGGTCAGCGCCGGATTGACCCGGCTGGAGCGCGGCAGGACGCTGCCGTCGGCGACGTATAGATTGCGCAGACCGTGGACGCGGCCGTGGGCATCGACGACGGAATGTGCGGGATCGTCGCCCATCACCAGGCTGCCCAGGGCGTGGGCGGTGCCGGCGGGACCCATGTGGCGCGCCGCGCTCAGCAGGCCGCGGCGCAGCAGCGCCCGTTTGAAGGCGCGCAGCACGGCGCGGTGTTCGGTCCGTGCCGGGCCGAGGCGGGCCAGGTCGTAGTCCATCACCGGGCCGTCGGTGCCCTCGGTGATGCGGTTGTCGGGGGTGGAGCCGTCTTCGGTGGTGACGAAAAAGCCGTAGGCCCGCGCGCCCAGCGCTTTCGTGACGAAACCCGGCACGAAGCCGGGCAGTTGGGTGGCGAGGATCTCGCCGTCCAGCCAGCCCAGCGGTTGCACCGAGCTGTGCGGAAAGGCGTCGTTGAAGAAGATAGCCGTCTTGCGCAGCGCGTCGCGAAACTTGCGCGGCGCGAAGGCCAGCAGGGCGCTGTTGACGTGCATCTTGAAATGGGCGCCGGCCTGCCGCGCGGAGGGCAGGGTGGCCTCCAGACCAGTGTGACTGAAATAGGCCTGCAGCAGCCGTGGCGAACTCATGGCTCCGGCGGCGAGGATGATGGTCGGGGCGGTGAAATGGGCGCCTCCCAGGCAGTTCACGCCGGTGAGGGTGGCGGGGTCGCCGTCGGCGTGGCTGAAGCCAATGGCCTTATAGTTGAGTTTCACCGCGCAGCCGGGTGTCGTCGTTACGCTTTCCAACAGGCTGCGCTCGGCGTCGGCCTTGTGGCCGGCCACGGAGGCGAAGCCGTCAAAATGTTTGGCTTCACGCAGGTCGGAAATTATGGCGGGGCGAAGCCCGAGGGGCAGCGATTCGGCCCGCCAATCGCCCTGTGCCGTGATGCCCGCGATCAGGCGCCGCAAATCGGCCTCGTGTTCGAAGTGGCGTACGCCGAGCAGGCGCTCGGCCTCGTCGTACCAGGGCGCGAGAACGTCGTAGCCGATGGGCCAGGGCAGGCATTGGTGTGCCGCGTCGGCCTTGAACTCGTGGGGCATGAAGCGCAACAGGGCTGCGCCGTACCACTTGGTCTTGCCGCCCAGGTTGTAGAACTCGCCGGGGGTGAAGACTTCGCCCCGGCCGTCGCGCCAGATCTGTTTGTTGCCGAAGCGGCCCTCGCCGAACACCTGGCGGACGTCGAGGGTGCTGCCGTCGCGTGGTAGCCGCCCGCCCTTTTCCAGCACCAGCACGCGCTTGCCGTGGCGTGCCAGTTGATAGGCCGTGGCGCTGCCCCCCGCACCGGAGCCGATGACGATGGCGTCGAAGTCGTGGTTCATGACCGGCCTTTCTGGCCGCAATGGATGCACGGTTTATTGTCCGGGTGGTCGAGCTTGGCGCACATGGGGCGCGTGGAGCTACAGCGCCGGTAGACCTCGACGGCGGCGAGCATGCCCAGCACCGGTGCGGTGAAATACAGCCACAGCGCGGTCCAGTGCGCGCCGGGAAGGGCGGAGGCGAAGCTGCGCGCAGGGTTCATGCTCATGCCCGACAGCGGGGCTTCGACCGTGATGTAGGTGGCGACGAGAATGCCCGCCGCCAGGCCGGTGAAGCGGGCGAGGCGGGCGTGGTTCAGGAACCACAACACCGCCAGCATCAGGCCCGCCGAAATGGCGAATTCGGCGGCGAAGGCGATGCCTGCGCCGGCCGGTCCGGGCACGGTGGTGACATAACTGACCGGCGACGCGGCGAAGCGCTGGCCGAGCAGCGCCCAGGCGGCGAGCACCCCCGCCGTGCCGCCCGCGAACTGGGCGAGGATGTAGAACAGCGCGTCGGTGCGGGCGATCTTGCCCAGGCGCAAAAAGCTAAGGGTCACCGCCGGGTTGATGTGGGCGCCGGAGCGCCGGCCCCAGGGCGAGTAGATGATGCCCACGGCGGTCAGTCCCATGGCCAGGCCGACGAGGGCGCGGCGGGCATCGGCGTTCGGCAGCCACTCGCGCAGCGGCGAGCCGGCCGCCTCCAGCAGGGTCACGCAGACTCCGGCCATCAGCATGAAGGTGCCCAGTCCCCAGGCCTCCATCAGGTATTCGGGCCAGTGGGCGCGCAACTCCCTGTTAGCCACCCGTGGCGAATCCCGGATACAGCGTCATCCCCCCGTCGATGAACAGGCTGATGCCGTTGATGTAGTCGGCGTCATCGGAGGCCAGCCACACCACGGCGCGGCCGATCTCTTCCGGCTCGCCGATGCGCTTGTAGGGAATCAGGCGCATCAGGTCGTCGTGGGCCTCCTGGGTCTCCCACGCCGCTCGGTTGATGGGCGTGCGGATGGCGCCGGGGCAGACGCTGTTGACGCGGATGCGCCAGGGTGCGACCTCCTGGGCGATGCTCTTGGTCATGAGCATCACGCCGCCCTTGGACGCGGCGTAGTTGACGTGCCCGGCCCACGGAATGACCTCGTGCACCGAACTCATGGAAATGATCTTGCCGGCGGCGCAGGAGATCTCCGCCACCACGCCGCGGCGTTTGAATTCGCGGATGGCCTCGCGGGCGCAGAGGAACTGGCCGGTGAGGTTGACGTCGATGACCCGCTGCCACTGGGCCAGGGTCATTTCGTCGAAGGGGGCGTCCTGTTGCAGGCCGGCGTTGTTGACCAGCACGTCGATGGTGCCGAAGGCGTCGAACATCTGTCGGAACATGGCCTGCACCTGGTCCTCTTTCGAGACATCGGCCTTGATGGCGATGGCGTGGCCGCCCTTGGCCTTGATCTCGTCCACCACCGCGGCCGCAGCGCTGTCGTTACCGGAATAATTGACCACCACGTCCGCGCCCTCCTGCGCCAGATAGATGGCCACGCTCTTGCCGATGCCGGAACTGGCACCGGTCACCAGCGCCTTCTGGCCGCGCAGCAGGTTGCGGTGCGGCGGGTGGGGCATTTCGACGGGGGGTAGTGGCTGATCTGGTTCGCTCATGGCTTGTCCTTCGCTGCATGGAGTTGATCGATGAGGTTGGCCACCAGCCCGGTCCAGCCGGTCTGGTGGGAGGCGCCGACGCCGCGGCCGCTGTCGCCGTGGAAATATTCGTGGAACAGGAGGTGGTCGCGAAAGTGGGGGTCGTTCTGCAATTTTTCGTCATTGCCGAACACCGCGCGGCGGCCGTCGCCGTCCTGCTGAAAAATACGCACCAGCCGGCGCGACAGCTCGTCGGCGATATCGTTCAGTGACAGCGATTGCCCCGAGCCGGTGGGGTATTCGATGCGGAACTCGTCGCCGTAATAATCGTGGAAGCGGCGCAGCGAGCCGACCAGCAGGTAGTTGATGGGGAACCAGATGGGGCCGCGCCAGTTGGAGTTGCCGCCGAACAGGCCGGATTGCGATTCGCCCGGCCAGTAGCCCACGCGGATGGTGTCGCCGTTGCACTGGAACTCGTAGGGCCGTTCGGCGTGGGCGCGGGACAGGGCGCGGACGCCGTAATCGGACAGAAACTCCGTCTCGTCCAGCATGCGCGTGAGCAGGCGTTTCATGCGGTAGCCGCGCAACAGCGACAGCAGCCGGGTGGCGCCCAGCCCCGGCACCTCCCAGTGCGACACCAGCGCGGCCACCTCCGGGTCGTATTTCAGGAACCATTCCAGGCGGCGCTTGAAGCCGGGCAGGCGCTCCAGCAGCTCCGGCTCCAGCACCTCCACCGCGAACAGCGGGATCAGGCCGACGATGGAGCGGATCTTGATGGACTGCTTGCGGCCGTGGGGCAGGCTGAGCACGTCGTAGAAGAACTTGTCCTCGTCGTCCCACAGGCCGATGCCCTCGCCGCCGATGTTGTTCATGGCGGCGGCGATGTAGAGGAAGTGCTCGAAGAATTTGGTGGCGATATCCTCGTAGACCGGGTTGTGCTGCGCCAGCTCCAGGGCGATGCGCATGAGATTGAGCGAGTACATGGCCATCCAGCTGGTGCCGTCGGCCTGGTCGATGTGGCCGCCGGTGGGCAGCGGCGCGCTGCGGTCGAACACGCCGATGTTGTCCAGCCCGAGAAAGCCGCCCTGGAACACGTTGCGCCCCTCGGCGTCCTTGCGGTTCACCCACCAGGTGAAGTTGAGCATCAGCTTGTGGAACACCCGTTCCAGAAAGGCCAGGTCGCCCGTGCCGCCGCGCCGCTCGCGGTCGAGGCAGTAGACCTCCCAGGTTGCCCAGGCGTGCACCGGCGGATTGACGTCGCCGAAGGCCCACTCGTAGGCAGGCAACTGGCCGTTGGGGTGCATGTACCACTCGCGGGTGAGCAGCACGAGCTGGTTCTTGGCGAACTCGGGATCGACCAGCGCCAGCGGCAGGCACTGGAAGGCCAGGTCCCAGGCGGCGTACCAGGGGTACTCCCATTTGTCCGGCATGGAGAGGATGTCGGCGTGGTTGATGTGGGTCCAGTCGCGGTTGCGGCCGCGCAGGCGCTCGGCGGGCGGCGCCGGCATGGCCGGGTCGCCCTTGAGCCAGCGCGGCATGTCGATGTGGAAGAACTGCTTGCTCCAGATCATGCCCGCCAGGGCCTGGCGCTGGATGCGCGCGGTGTCGGCGTCGGGGATGCCGGTTTGCAGATCGGCATAAAATACGTCGGCCTCTTCGCGGCGCTGGGTGACCAGCGCGTCGAAATCGGTGAAGGGGGCATCCGTGGCCTTTTGTGCCAGGCGCAGGCGCAGTACGGCCGATCCGCCGGCCTCGATGTCTAACACGTAATGGGCGGCCGCCTTGGTGCCCTTGCCCGCGGGAGACACGGCCTGCTCGTTGCCGTGGATCACGAAGTCATGAAAGGCGTCCTTGTAATGGCCCTCGGCCTCCCCGTCGTAGTGTGTGCGTGCATTGGTCTCGTTGTTGCAAAACAGCAGCGGCGGCGCGCCCTCGGCGTACCAGTGATAGTCCTTCAGTTGTGCGTGGCGGGCGCGTGCGACACCTGCGCCGATGGACTCGATGCGCGGCCGTTTGGCGCCGCCCTCCCAGCTCCAGGTGTTGCGGAACCACAGTTGCGGCAGCACGTGCAGCGTGGCCGCCTGCGGGCCGCGATTGTGCACCGTGATGCACATGAGAATGTCGCGTACACCGGCCTTGGCGTATTCGACCTGGACATCGAAGTAGCGGTCCTCGTCGAACACGCCGCTGTCGAGCAACTCGAACTCCGGCGCGTCCATACCGCGTGCGCAGTTTTCCTCCACTAACTGCGAATAGGGAAACTCGGCCTGTGGATATTTATAGAGGTACTTCAGATAGGAGTGGGTGGGCGTGGCGTCGAGATAATAATAAAGCTCCTTCACATCTTCGCCGTGATTACCCTCGCCGTTGGTCAGGCCGAACAGGCGTTCTTTCAGAATCGAATCCTTGCCGTTCCACAACGCCAGCGACAGGCACAGGCGCTGCTGGTGGTCGCTGAGCCCGGCCAGCCCGTCCTCACCCCAACGATAGGCGCGCGAGCGGGCGTGGTCGTGGGGAAAATAATCCCAGGCGGTGCCGTGGGCGCTGTAATCCTCGCGCACCGTGCCCCATTGCCGCTCGCTGAGATACGGCCCCCACAATTGCCACGGCTGCTTGCCGGCGTATTGTTCGTCCTGGCGGCTTCGTTCGGCGTTGGGTTTTGTCTTGCGCGGTTTTGCCACTGGCGTCTCCTTCATACTTTGACGATTTCAGTGGTAGTCGCCGGTAGGCCGGTTTTCTTACACGTGGGTGGCGTTTATTGTCGGCGTTTCGAATACCGCTGTAGCAGGATGACGAGCAGCGACACGATGCCGAGCAACAATAGCGTCGTGCCGATGCGTTCGCTCTCGCCCGAGGCCATCTCGGCGCCGAAGTGGGCGAGCAGGAAGCTGGTGGGGATGATGCCGGCGAGGGTGGCGAGGCAGAAGCGCCAGAAGCGCAAAGGCGTGACGCCCGCGGCGTAGCTCACCAGGTCAAAGGAAATGAACGGTAGCAGGCGGGAGCCGAACACGATCAGCATGAGCATGTTTTGCGAGCCGTGCAGGCGTTGCATGATTTGTGATCCCAGCCACTTTTGCACGGCGGCCAGGCCAGCGAGGCGGCCGAGGGTGAAGGCGATGACGGCGCCCAGTTCCGCGCCGATGAGCACGTATGCCGTACCCGCCGTGTGGCCGTAGGCCGCGCCCGCAGCCAGCGCGATGGGTGCGCTGGGGATGGGGCTCATGACAATGGCCAGGGTCATCAGACCGATGATGGCCAGCGGGCCGATGATGCCCAATCCTTGCAGCCACGCTTGCAGCGCGGGGCCGTTTTCCAGAAAGGCGAGGGCGCCGGTGCGCGCAAGCAGCAGATAGCCGCCGATCAGCGCGGCGACGATGGCACCGAGGAGCAACAACCGGGCGACAGCAAGTGAGGGTTTCATCGTCGCGCGTGTGGGTCGATCTCAGCCCGCTGCTTCCGCTCATTGTCCTCTATTCCCTCGATAATCGGGCAACCCTCTTCACTGGCGGCGCATAGGTTGGTCAACAGGGTCAGTTCATTGCGCAGGGTGGTGAGGTCTTGCAGGTGGTCTTCGATCTCGGTCAGTTTCTTTCGCGTCAGTTCGCGCACCTCGGTGCGGGCGTGTTGCGGGTCTGTGCGCATGGCGAGCAGGTCTTTGATTTCGGCGAGGGAGAAGTTCATCTTTTGCGCGCGCTGAATGAACCTGAGCCGGGAGATGTCTTTGTCGCTGTAGACGCGGATGCCCGACGCCGTGCGGTTGACCTTCGGCAGCAGCCCGATCTTTTCGTAATAGCGCAGGGTGTCGGCGGAGAGGCCGAGCTGCTGGGTGATGTCGCCGATGCGATACGTCATGATTTACGGACGTTTTGTAGAGTCTGTAAAAGTTTGTCGCGCGCCGGCAGCGCGGTAAACACCAGTTTACCGTCGATGGCAATGGCCGGCGTGGCGCGCACGCCCATGGACACCGCGTAATCCAGTTCGGCGACCACGTCCACCCGGCACCACTGTATCCAGTCATTGCCGATTTCTTCCATCACGGACTGCACCAGGGTCACGGCGCGGCTGCACTGGTTGCATTGAGACGCAGTGAAGATTTCGATGTTACTGGTCTTACTCATCCCGTCTCCACTGCTGGATTTGATGGTTGGCGTAGTCAGCCACGAATACGCTGCCGTCATGACTCACCGCCACGGCGATGGCGGTGTGCGTGGTCCCGTCGCCGGGGAGGCCGAAGGCGTTGAGGAATTCTCCCTCGGGGGTGAATTTCTGCACGCGGTCGTTGTAGAAATCGGCGACATACACGTTGCCTTTAGGTCCCACGGTGATGCCGGTGACGGTGGCGAACCAGCCATGCCACGGGCCGTGGATGTTCATGGCGAAGGGGCCGCCCCATTTGGCCGCCAACTCTCCGTTAGGCCCAAAAGCGAGCACGCGGTCATTGTAACCGTCGGCGATGAACAGCGTTCCGTCCGCACTCAGCGCCACGTCGGTGGGATAGCCGAGCTTGCCGCCGAGCATGCCCGCCTCGCGGGTTACGCCCCATTGGCGCACGAATCCGCCATCGGCATTCAGGTGTTGCACGCGCTGATTGTAAAAGTCAGCTACATACACGTCGCCGTTGCCCGCCACGGTTATGCCGCCGGGTGCGTCGAATTCACCCGGGCCGCTGCCCGCCTTGCCGATCTTGCGCAGGAAGCGACCGTCCAGCGAGTAGACCTGTATCCGGTCGTTGAAGTAATCCGTCACATAAAGTTCGCCGCGGGCGGCGCTCAGGTTCATCGGACGGCCCAGTTGCCCGGGCGCCTCACCCGCCTCGCCGAAGGCGCGTTTGTAGTTGCCGTCGAGATCGAACACCTGGATGCGGGCGTTGCGCGAGTCGCTGACGAAGACCTCGTTGCCAAACACGGCGATGCCGGTGGGCTCGTTGAACCAGCCGGGGTTCGCGCCTTTGCCACCCCAGGTATTGATGAGTTGGTAAGGCGGTTCTTGTGGCGTGGGCGACCAGAGGGAGCAGCCGGCACTGAGCGTAGTGAGGATGGTCATGGCCACACCCACTGACATCCATCGAATCCGGCTCATAAGGGTTTCTCCGTCATACTCTTCATTGTGAAGCCGGCGTCGTTGATGAGGGTTTTCAATTCATCCTCGGTGAAGGTCTTGCCCTCGGCGGTTTTCACGATCACCAGGCCGTTTTTGAGGTCGATGTCCACCGACGCCACGCCCTCGGTTTTGGTGAACTTCTTTTCGATGCCGTAGGCGCAGAAGGGGCAGGCGAGGCCGTCCACGCGCAGGTCGTATTGGGTGCCGGCGGCGAATGCGAGGCCGCTCCACAGTAGGGTGACGACAGCAGTGAGGTGAACGAAATGCTCCATGGTGTGTGCTCCTCAAATAGAATTCATGGATTAAAAGTGCCATTCGAAGCTGGCGCTGGCGCGGTAGTCGGTTTTGTCCTGCGTGCCATTCAGATCACTGGCAATGGGTATCTGCACGCCGGCCTTGATGGCGAAATTGCGGGTGGTCCAGAAGATGCCGGGGGAGAGGAACAACTGCGTGCCGCCACTGTTGGCGAGGTCGCTGCCATTCAACGTGGCTTTCTCAGCGAACTCGCCATTGAGTTCCAGCAGCCAGACCGTGTCCGGCCTGCGGTATTCCGGCGGCGTGGGGCGCCAGCCGCCGACGAAGTCAATGAACCATTTTTCGCCCATCCGCAAACCAGCTTCGTTCTCGCCGGGGCGCAGGTAGCGGGCGGCTGCCCAGCGGTACCACTGGAGGCCCTCATAGCCGTAAGTGAGTCCGGCAAGGACATCCGTGGCGCCGTTGCCCAGGGGCGGGCTTTGGGTTTCGTCACCGTTGTCCATATTCACCGCCAGCAGCACGGCGGCCGATTCCTGAAGCCCTAAGGAATCCTCGCGCCAGAAGCGGTATTTGGTGAACAGCTTGATGTCCGCGGGGCCATTGGAGGATTCCGCATTTTCCTCTTTGCTGGCGTAGGGCAGTTCGATGCCCGCCGCCCAGTCCCCGGTGAGGCCGTAGACCAGTTCCAGGGCCAGTTCGTTTTCCGTTTCCTCGCCGGCCTTTTCCCGGTGCAGGTGGACGGAGGTTTCAACCCCGCCCTTGTACAGCACATGGGGGCCGATGCCGAAGATGGGGTCGTGGGCCAGAGCGGCATTGCTGCCAAACGCGAGCAGTACCACCGTTATCGCGCCAGGCAGGGCCGGCCACGAAAAATGCTTCATTTTATTTGCTCCTGTTATGGATTCATGGATATTGGGGTAGAGCCTAAACTCTGGAGTTGACTCCATGTCAAGCGCTTTTTGATGGAATTTTTCAAATAAAAGTGAGCAGGTAAAAAAAATCGATTTTCTACTTGACTCCGTTGTTAGGTACGGAGCCTAGAATTCCCTTATCGTAATCAACAGGAGCGGGTAATGGATACATCACAGACCTCAATGCAGTCGGGGCAGTCGGGAAAGGCAGAAAATCCGGCCAGCCAATCCACGAATCTGAGCAAAGGCACCCTGATCGGCGGCATCATCGCGGGCATTGCCGCCTCTACCTGCTGCATCGGCCCGCTGGTGTTGCTGACCCTGGGTATCAGCGGCTCGTGGATCGGCAACCTCAGCGCCCTGGAATCGGTACGCCCCATTTTCATCGGCCTGACCCTGCTATTTCTGGGCCTGGCCTTCCGCAAACTTTATCTCACGCCCCAGGCCTGCGCCGTGGACGCGCCTTGCGCCCGGCCCTCCAATCTGCGCAAGCAGCGCATCACCTTTTGGGTCGTGAGCGTGTTCGTGCTGGTGGTGATCAGTTTCCCCTGGTACGGGCCTTATCTGCTGGATTGATGGATTTTTCGTTAACACGGTAAACACTATTGAGGAATGACGTTATGCGTAAACTGTTTTTAATACTGGCATTGTGCCTGTCCGCGTTCGGCGGCGCGTTGGTCGATTCCGCCGCGGCGCTGGCCGGTGAGCTGAAAACTATCACCCTGTCGGTGGACAAGATGACCTGCAACATGTGTCCCATCACCGTGAAAAAGGCCCTGCGCGCAGTGGATGGCGTGACCGAGGTCAGCGCCAAATACGAAGGCGACGGCATCGGCTGGGCCACGGTAACCTATGATCCGGCCAAGGCCGATGTGGAAGATCTGACCTTCGCCACCGAGCAGGCGGGTTATCCGTCTAGGCTCACGCCATGAGCGATTGCTGCGCGAACAATGCGAACCAGCTCTTGCGCATCGCCATCGTCGGCACCGGCTCCGGCGCCTTCGCCGCAGCCATTGCAGCCGCTGAACGCGGCGCGCAAGTCACCATGATCGAAGCCGCCCATGTGATCGGCGGCACCTGCGTCAACATCGGTTGCGTGCCGTCGAAGATATTGATTCGCGGCGCGCATATTGCCCATCAACAGGGCCATCATGGATTTGCCGGCATTCCATTTCATTCACCAATGATCGATCGCGCCGGCATGGTGGCGCAACAACAGGACTGGGTGGAAAAACTTCGCCAGGCAAAATATGAAAATATTCTGCAAACCAACCCCGGCATCAACCTGGTGCGCGGCCTGGCGCGTTTCAAAGATGCCTGCACCCTGACCGTAACCACTGCCGATGGTGATGAAAAAGATATCGGTGCTGACCGCATTCTGTTGGCCGTGGGCGCCAGGCCAGCCATACCACCCATCACCGGCCTGGAAGGAACACCTTATTGGACCTCCACCGAGGCGCTGGTCGCGGAAGAAATCCCAAAGCGTTTGCTCGTCATCGGCGCCTCCGTGGTGGCCCTGGAGCTGGCGCAGGCCTTCCGCCACCTGGGCGCCGACGTCACCGTGCTGGCGCGTTCGACCTTGCTGTCGAAAGAGAATGCGGAGATCGGCGCGGCACTGGAGAAGGTCTTCACTGATGAAGGCATCAAGGTCATGTTGCATACTGCGGTGGAATCCGTGAGCCATGACGGCGAGCGATTCACACTAATGACAAGCGCTGGTGAACCACGGCAAGGTGACCGCCTGCTGGTGGCCACCGGCCGCGAGCCGAACACGGCAGCCCTCAAACTGGAAAATGCAGGCGTCAAAACCGACCCGCGCGGCACCATCGTCATCGACGATCACATGCGCACCAATGTGAAAAATATTTACGCCGCCGGTGACTGCACCAGCCAACCGCAGTTCGTGTACGTGGCCGCCGCTGCGGGCACCCGCGCCGCGCGCAACATGACCGGCGACGACGTGGCCCTCGACCTGTCGGCCATGCCCGCGGTGGTGTTCACCCACCCGCAGGTGGCCACGGTGGGTTTGACGGAGCGGCAGGCGAAAGAGCAGGGACTGGACGTGGAGAGCCGCACCCTCGTTCTGGAAAATGTCCCGCGCGCATTGGCCAACATGGACACCCGAGGCTTTATCAAACTGGTGGCGGAACAGGCCAATGGCCGCATTGTCGGCTGCCAGGTGCTGGCCGCCGAAGGTGGCGAAATCATCCAAACCGCCGCGCTGGCGCTTCGCAACCGCATGACCATCCACCAGCTGGCGGAACAGTTGTTTCCGTACCTGACCATGGTGGAGGGATTGAAGCTCTGCGCCCAGACCTTCAGCAAGGATGTAAAACAACTGTCCTGCTGCGCGGGATAGCGCTATAAACACAACATGGATTCAGCAAAATCACTTACCATCGGCAAACTGGCCGACCGATCGGGCGTCAACATCGAGACCATCCGTTACTATCAACGCCTGTGCTTGATCCAGGAACCGCCGAAACCCGCACAAGGTTTCCGACAATATCCGGTTGCCGATATCGCGCGCGTGCTTTTTATCCGGCGCGCGCAGCAGCTCGGTTTCACCCTCAAAGAGATTGGCGAGTTGCTGGAGCTTGGCGATGGTCATTGCCAGGAGGTGCAACAATTGGCGCGGTTGAAAGTGGAGAAAATCGAAGAACGCCTGCGAGACCTTCAATCCATGCATGCCGCTTTGCTAGACCTGCTTTCCCAATGCGAAGTGGCGGATAGAGGCGACATTCACTGTGCGCTTATTGAGGCCCTGGGCACGGAAGCGACGATAAGACCTTCAGAAACACTATAGGCCAGGTAGGTCTATTCCAGAAGCGCCATTCGATAGCCAACTCCGTATATACTCTGACACCCCATCATTGACTACGCATAATGTATATTATGTTAAATAGTGTATGGGGCACACGGCATCGGTGACAGCACTCAGTTCATGAGGTGAAATTTGTAAGGGCATGGCCTGATTATGACTTTATCTGGCGCAATAAATAAATCGCGCCAGATATGTGGCGCGATGACCGCGCCCATTATTGATAATCAGCTTCTGCTTGATGGCGTCCTCTCACACATAGTTGACTACCCGAAGCCCATACCGCCTGGAGAAGGCACTACGGGTGCAACGCATGGGCAACCTTCCCCAACAACGTGTCACGGTCAAATGGCTTGACGATGTAATCGACAGCGCCGGATTTTATGCTGTCGTGCACGGCAGCTTCCTCGTTTTTTCCCGTTAACATGATCACCGGCACATGTGTGTATTGCGGCATGGCCTTGAGACGACGCGTTGTTTCTATACCATCCAGATCCGGCATCATGATGTCCATAAGGATCAAGTCGGGTTGCATCTTGCGTAAGATATTCAATGCCTCAACGCCGCCGCCGGCAAATACCAGGCGATAATTCTCTGCGGCAAGCAGTGTGCTCACGATATTGCTCTGAAAATCATCGTCATCCACTATTAAAATCATTGGCCGAATGGCGTCTGCCATGGCACTCAATGTGCGCGCTGATTCAATGTGAGGCTCAATCCCTTTCCTGAAATCGTCGGTCCATTGCTTCATGGGCTGTACAGATTCGGCGATTTTACGAAAGCGTTGTCCGACCTCCTCCTGCTTGAGCCGTTTAATCTCCCGCTCCAGGCCGGAGATATCGCTGATTCTGGATACGCCAGGTAGATTGCCTTGCGCGAGTTTGTTGGAAAATCCATCCAAGGCCGCGTCGATATCCTGCTCCGCCTGTGCCATGGCGCGACTGGCTCCTTCAATTCTCTGACTGCCTTGCACAACATGTTGATCCAGCATGTGTCCCAACTCAGTCAGGCGACGTGCCTGGGCGGCAAATTCTGCCGCCGACGGGCCGCCTTCACTGATTGCAGTCAAATCGCGTAGCGAATGATGCACTGACATCAGTATGCGTGGCGCATCGTATGTAATCGGCCAGAACAGGATGTAATCATCGAAGTATTGTTTTCGACACGCCTGATAAGCCTGACTGACTTCATCCTTGTTGCACAGTACGACTGTACGATGCGGCTGTAGATGAATATTGCCGCTTATACGATAAAGCCCGAGGTAATAGCGCTCGGCCTTTGCCAGAGTATTGAACGCGAGCACCAGCACGTCCGGGGCGTTGCTCTCAAAATCTTTCACTGCCAGATCAGGATTGGTGGAAAGGAAGACCTGTTCAAATTCCTGAGTGAGCAGCTTTTTTACCAACGCCGCATCACTAAGAATGTCCGATACAACAAGTATCATGGCTCGGGCTTCGGCTGGCTTGATGAGTGCAGCGGGCTCAGCGTTCATAATAAATCCGCCTGTAAATGTTGCATGCGTTCGTTCCACGACTCGATCCAGGCTGGCAAATCACCGGCAGGCATTGGCTTTGCAATGAAATACCCCTGGGCTATATCGCATTTCGTACGCCGCACCATGTCCCAGTCATTGCGATCTTCCACGCCTTCGGCGACCACTTCCATTCCGAGTTGCTTGCCCAGACTCAGGCTGGCGTCAAAGATCGCGCGAGCGGTGTCATCATGCCATGCGCCGCGAACAAAGCTTTTGTCGATCTTGAGCTCATCAAAAGGAATGTCGCGTAACTGGGTAAACGAAGAATGGCCCGTGCCAAAATCATCGATTGAAAGGCGAAAGCGTTTCAGGCGCAATCGGGTCAGGACCTCAAGCGGCGCGCGCTGGTCCAGCATGAGCCGGCTTTCCGTTACTTCCAGAACGATATCCTGCGGTGTCACCCCCGCTGCATTGGCTGCATCTGCGACGAAATCCACAAAAGCCACCGAGCTAAGATTGTCCATCGATACGTTAACCGCCATCCGCAGCCTCAGCCCAGCCTGCTGCCAGGCCTTGCTTTGGGACAATGCACCGATCAGCACCACACGCGTCAAATCATCAATCAAACCATGCTCTTCGGCGATGCCAATGAACTGGTCAGGGAATACCATCCCGTCCACCGGATGACGCCAGCGCACCAGGGTTTCCATACCGACGACCGCGCCGGTGCTGACGGAAACTTTGGGCTGGTAGTAATTAACCAGTTCACCATTGGCGATGGCGGTGCGCAGTTCGTCTACGCCATAAGCCTGCCTTGTCGATGGCGGCGCATTTTGCATGTGCATCGTCTTATTCATCAGCATGGTTAAATGAGCCACTGAAACGGGTTTTTTCAGATGACCCAGCACCGTGATGCGGTGTGCCTGAATCAGTTTCTCTGCCATTTGCAGCACACGTTCGTCTTCGCCACTGACCAGAATGAGATTTCCGCTGTAGTTATGCTCGACCAGCTTACGGACGAATTCGATTCCATCCATCTCTGGCATTTGCAAATCCAGCAGAATCAAATTGTGTGGGTTGGCACTGGCGCTGACCCATTGCAGAGCTTCAGATCCATTGTCGCAAGTCGTCACCGAGGTGAAGCCCAATCCGTCCAGCATGTTGGCGAGCAATATGAGCGTGAATGACTCATCGTCCAGTACCAGGATCCGGATTGTTGATTTGTTCATTTGTACGGCTTCATATATATCGTTGTCGGTGTCTGCACCCTGCCCCTGTAAGGACTCGATAAAGATGATAACCGCATCGAATTCGCGCTCAAACTTCGGCAATTGCAATGCCAGCGTTTCATTGCTGCCCGCTTTACCCGCAGTCTCCATCTCTTCGCACAATTCCCCCAGCGCAAGGGCGCCCACGGTGCGCGCCGAAGACTTGAGTTTATGCGCCAGCTCTCCTGCCTGCACCGGCTGATGATCGGCGCAAGCCGTTTTTAATTCGGCCGCTATGTTTGTTGCACTGGACCGAAAGTCATTCAGGAACCTGTCTATCACTACAGGGTCATTACCGACCAGACCCTCGAGCACACTCACATCTACCGCCCGAGTGGCGGCGATTCGCGGGATTACATTGTAGGTATCCAGACTGGGTATAGAGGTCGGCAACCACGTTAGCAGGATTTGTCTAAGATCTTCCAGTTGCAACGGCTTGCTTAGATAATCGTCCATGCCGGCTGCCCGGCAGCGATCAGCCTCGTATCTGAGCGCGTTGGCAGTCAGCGCCACGATCGGGATGTGTCGAGAACCCTGCTCCTGTGCACGAATCCCGGCAGTCAATGCATAACCATCCATCTCCGGCATATGCAAATCAGTGAGCAGCAACGCGTAGTCGCCGCTTTGCCAGTGTTCCAGTGCCAGACGACCATTGTCGGCCACATCGGCAGCAAATCCGAGCAGTCCAAGCTGCCACAGGATCACCTTCTGGTTGGTCTCGTTGTCCTCGGCAACCAGAATTAGCCGACCATTGCGCAGGGCCTCGTCGCGAGATGGCGGTTTGAATACCCTCTCGCTCTTGTCCGAGTGCGGCGTTTGTTGTTCGGCGGGTATTCGTCCTGCGGAAATAGCAACCGCTTTAAAGAGTCGGTGACGCGTCAGTACGTTCCCATCCAGCAATACCACATCGATATCGTTCACACGCGGCTCCCTTCGCGATCCGCGCCCAATGGCAATAATGCGTATTTCCTGGTTCGGCAGATTGCTGGCAAGGATGTGGAAATTATTTAGCGCTAGCGGAATATCGACAGCATCGATGATCCAGCTCCAGAGCCCTGGCGGCAAACTGTGCATCAGGGTACGTGCCGCCGCCAGGTCGTCTGCCCGCGCGACACGCGCCTCACCGTGCGTCAGATACGCAGCAATGTCTTCGGCCAGGCCGCCCGTGATGCCTACCACGAGACAGGAGAGTCCCGCCACTTCCGATATAGACTTGACGATTACCCCTTGGTGTTGCTGCAGAGGGAAATTCAGATGCACGGTGAACGTCGAGCTCTGCCCAAGCGTGCTTTGCACCATTAAATGGCCGCCCATCAGTTCGACCAGATGACGCGAAATAACCAGCCCCATCCCAGTGCCACCGAAGCGCCGGGTAGTCGACGTGTCGGCCTGGGTGAATGCAGTGAACATCCGCTGTTGCGTCGCTTCATCCATTCCGATGCCATTGTCTTCAACATGGATTTCCACGACCGCCTGCTTCTGGGAACGCTCGATTTGCACGGCGCGAACCGACACCCTGCCCGCTTGCCGGCGGCTACCCGAAAACTTGATGGCGTTGCCAACAAGATTCAGCAGCACCTGACGTAACCGTAGATCGTCGCCCATGACCATTTCAGGAATCGTGGGATCGACGAACACAGTGAGCACCACGTTTTTGTTAATGGCCAGTTCATCCAGCATACTACAGGCCTTTTCCATCACGTCGGCCAACGAGATGGGTACCTGTTCGATATCCATCCGCCCGGCCTCGATCTTGGAAAAATCGAGAATGTCGTCGATGACCGACAATAGCGAATGTGCCGATTCGTGGATAAGGTCGACCATCTCCATCTGCTGGTCATTAAGACTGGTCTGCTGCAGCACGTCGGCCATGCCGATCACACCGTTCATTGGAGTACGTATCTCGTGGCTCATGGTGGCAAGAAAGCGTGACTTGGCCTGGTTGGCCTGATCGGCCGCGAGCCGTGCCTGTTCCAGATCGGCGGTGCGTGTCGCTACCTTTTCTTCCAGTTCTTCGTTGAGGTTACGCAGCGCCGCCTCAGCCTTCAAATAGGCCATGGCATAGGAAATATCGCCGGCCAGATCAGTCAGCAGTTTCACCTCTTCTTCATGAAAGAAATTTTTCTCGTTCGCGTATAGCGCGAGCGTGCCAATGGCTTCATCTGAAACGATCAAGGGCAAAATGATGATTGAGTGAACACCGTTTTCGGCATATTTCGTATCGAATAACACCTGGGGATCGCTTTGCGAGTCATTGGAGACAATGATTCTTTTCTCTCTTATCGCCCGTGAAACCATGGTGGCTGATGCACGCTCAGGAGACGACAAGATGTTTTTTATGTCGCCAAGGAGCGCTTCGTCCTTACCTGCCGTGGCCCGCGGGACAATCGTCATCGGGCTCGCATCCACCGTGGCTATCATGGCCATGCGAAACCCACCTATCTCCACCGCGACCCGGCACGCCTCATTAAACAGTTCATCGTGGCTGTGCACACGCACGATTAGCGTATTGATACTGCCCAGCATTGCATATACGCGGTTGAGGTATGCGACCCTGCTCTCCACTGCCTTGCGTTCTGTAATATCCTGGATCATGCAGAGGTGGTGTGGACGGGTTCTATTTTCGACCTTCAACGGGCTGACCGTCATGTCGATCCAGACGTCTGAGCCATCGGGGCGAAGATAACGCTTTTCCATCTGGAATCTGTTTAGCTTCCCGGAAGTCAACAACGCCATATTATCCAGGTCCACCTGCATATCGTCGGGGTGAGTGATTTGCAACCAGTCAATATTCGCCAACTCTTCCATTGACCTGCCGGCAATCTCGGCAAAGCGTTGGTTGGTTTCGTAGATATGTCCCGAGATTGAATCGATCACGGAAATTCCCAACGGCGCCTGCTGAAACATGGTCTTGAATCGTTCTTCGCTCTTGCGCAGCGCAATGTCCGCCCGCTTGCGCTCAGTAATGTCGCGAATGGTGAATATCACCACGGGGACTTCGTCTGTCTCCAGTGGGCTTAGGCTGATTTCTACCGGGAATTCGGTGCCGTCCTTGTGCAGGCCAAACAGTTCCCGTCCCGCGCCCATTGTTCGTGCACTCGGTTGGGTGAAAAAACCGTTCAGGGATACCCGGTGAGCGCCGCGGTTGCTTTCAGGTACGAGTATTTCGATCTTGTGCTCCAGCAGTTCCTCTCTTGTCCAGCCAAACAGATTAACGGCCTGTGAGTTGACCAGCACTATTTCGGCGTTGTGGTCGACAATGACCATTGCATCAGGCGCAGATTCCAGTAGATCCCTGAACCTCTGACTGGACTTTTTGCGTTCGGTGATGTCACGGAAATACCAGGCGCGTCCGTAATACTTGCCGTCTGTGCCAGTGACTGGAGCCGAATACCGATCGATTATTCTCCCATCTTTTAGCGATATCTCCTCGTGACTCTTTTCCTCGCGGTGCTCGTACAAATATCGGATACGAACGGCAAATTCTTCCGGATTTTTTATTTGGTCAACAACTGACTGAAGCACAGGAGTATTCAGACCCTCACTCACAAGCAGTGGGGACAGTTTCCACAGAACGATGAACTGTTGATTGTAGGAGATGATTTGCTCATTCTTGCCGACCACGAGAATGGCATCAAGCGAAGTCTCCAGCTGAGTCTGGAGCATCATGCTCTTGAATGCCATTTCCTTTTTCTCTCGCTTGTACTGAGATTCGCGGGCGAATTTGTCGAGCGCAAAGCTGATATCCGTCGCCATTTCCATCAGCAGGTTTCTCGCCTCTTCGTCGAAGGCGTTGGGCTCTGCGGAATACAGGGTAAAAGTGCCGATGGCAACGCCTTCCCTGTGCAGCGGCAACGCGGCGGCTGCGGCCAGGCCAGCGGACAAGGCGCGCTCACGCCAGGGAACGGTTGCCGGGTCAGCCAGGAAATCCTGACACCAGTACAAACGGTTGTCGCGAATTGCCGTGCCAATCGGGCCTCGTCCAAACGGGCTATCGGCATCCACAGAGACATGGATGTCTTTCAGGTATTCGGTGTGATCGCCAAAACTGGCCGCTGGCCTAACCTTGAGAGTCTTATTGTCGGCCAAACCGATCCAGGCCATTTTCATGCCGCCGAATTGCACCGCTACGCGGCAGATCTGCAGGAACAACTCTTCCTCGTTGTCGCAGTGCACAATGGCATGGTTACACTGGCTCAGTGCAGCATAGAGTTGCTTTTGACGCTGGAATTTTGCTTCGGCTGCCTTGCGTTCGGTTATATCGTGAATGTTGCACTGAACGACCTTGACGCCTTCGCAGTCGTAAATATTGCCTACGAATTCGACCTGCATTCTAGCACCGGATCTGGTTTTGAGTGGAAGGTCTTCGTATCGGACATGTCCATTCGTTTGCAGCTCCGAAAACATTTCCCTGAACTCGGCACTTTCCGAAAACGGGCCCATCTCCCATAGCTTTTTCCCCAGGGACTCTGCATGCGAGTAGCCAAGAAGTTCGATCAAGTAGAGATTGAGGTCTTCGACCTGTGCAGTTTCAGCGTTGAGAAGCAGGATTCCGTTTTGAGCCGTTTCGAATAGACGACGATAGCGACTTTCGGATGCCCGTAACGCTTTATTCACAGCGCGGGAAGATAGGGCTGGGCTGGGTGGGTTTAGCATAATGGAGATTTACACATAAAAGATGTTTGGCAAACCTTTATGCTTTTTACAAAAAATGATTTCATTTGGGAATGGGGTCCAGTTGGAAACGGGTTAGAGGAAACGGGGTTAGAGGAAGAGAGGTCAGGGGGACGGGATTAGTTTCGTATTGTAATATCCTCACCCGAACAATCCGTCCGATCGTTGCAAGGTGAACTCCGAAATGTTCGGCAATCCGATTACTTGCGCCGATCCGTTCTCCGTTTGGCTTTCTCATCCGGTTCGCGGTTGTACTCATAGTCGTACAGGTGGAGGCCACCACTGGAGATGTCGTACAGCGGCGAGAGGAATGCCTGTGTGGGGCGGATGGTGTTTTCGATGAAGGAGACGCTTTGGCCTTTGCCGACGGCGATATTGGTGGTGGTGACGTCGTTTACCAGTACCGAGCCTGGGAGAATCGTGCCGGGTAGGCCGATGATATTCGCCGACCCCTCACCGGCGATGAACAGGCTGGTGCCACCTGAGGCGACATTGACGGAAATGGGATTGTTGAAACTGCCGATGGTCTCGCCGGCGAATATCTCAAGGGTCTGACTGCTGAGATTCGGGTTGGTGATCGTGCTGGTATCGCCGATCACATTGCCGCTGGCGGCGTTGATAGTTAGCCTGCCTGAACCGGCATTCAGGAGACCTAACTGGATATCGCCGGTGTTGGCGGTAATGCTGATATCGCCATTATTGGATGTAGTTGTGCCGCTGAGGTTGATCGTGTCATTGGCGATAATCGTGAGGTCGCCGCCGCTGGTGGTCGATGCCGCCAGGGTCAGTCCGCTGCTGTCGGTCAAGGCGCTATCGCCGGGACCTGTGTTGTTGATCACCACGGCGCCGGTAAATTCGTTGCCTCCATTGGTCAGCGCGATATCACCGCTGTCGGCGGTGAAGGTGGCCGTGCCCGCACCGGCAGCCTGCACCAGCGAGCCGGACTGGCTGATGGCCCCGGCGCTGATGTTGAGCGTACCGCTGCCCACACTGGAGGCGGCCAGCTGCAGACTGTTGGCATCGGTGATGGCGGTGTTTGCCTGTCCGCTATTGCGCAGGCTGACGCTACCGGCGAAATCGTTGCCGGCGTCGGTCAAGGTAATCGTGCTGGTATTGGCATCGATGATGGTGTTGCCCTGTATGTTCAGTGCCCCCGCCTGGGTAACCATACCCGTGGCGAGTATTTCCAGATCACCCGTAAGAGTGAGGCTGGGAATATCCACCGCGCTGTTGTCGGTCAATAACAGGTGATGGATGGTGCCGGACGATGAAAAGCCCGGCGTGCCGGAGAACAGGTTTGCCGCATCATCCAGAATGATGGAGCCACCGTCCGCCACCGCGAAGGCCGATGTGCCGGTCACGTTAAAACGGCCCGATGAGGTAATGTTCCCGGCATTGGTGGTGATCGACAGGACTCCGCTGACGTTCTCGGCCGATGCTGCCAGGCCGTTGGACTCTAAAACATAGGCGTCTACTGTAGCCCCTGTGATGTCCAGAGTGTTGACCGAGGTGGCCAGTGGATTAGAGGATGACCCGATACTGGCAACATCGGCGAGAGTTAGCGTGTCCGCCCCCAACTGTCCGCCGGCGCCTTGGACGACGGATTCGGCGGCAAGCGTGATATCACCGGCCAGCGTCACGGCCCCGGTGATGGTAACCGAATCGCTTCCCGCACCGGCATTGATAGCGAGATCGGTTTTGTTTGAAAACTGCAGCGCGGGCATTCCGCTAATCTGAAAGCTGACTGGTTGTGAACCGCCGATCGATCCCGGTGACAACTGCATGACATCGTCGCCGGTAGAGCCCAGCAGATTGATGGTGTCGGCGGTCATGCTGTCGTTGGCTGCTTCAACGCCAGAGCCTGTTACTGTCTGGTTGATACTACCGCTGTTGCTGGTGATCATCACGGCATCACTGGCGGGTCCAAATGTAAATGTATTGATCAATCCGCTAGCCGTACCGGTCAGGCTGATGCTGTCGGTCCCGGTGCCGCCATCAAACGTGATATTGCGTGATGAGGCGGCGACATAGTCCACCGCGAGGTTGTCGTCGCCTGCCCCGCCCGCGATGCCGCCAGAGATGCCCGCGGCGGCGGCATTGCTGATATTAAAGCTGTCATTCCCTATTCCGCCGTTGAGGGATTCTATCTGCGAGAAGGCAGTGCCGTTCACAAAGCCACTGTCAAGGCCGGCAATGATCCAGCTACTATTCTGGTCCGGGCCGGTCAGCGTATCCGTGCTGGTTCCACCGATCAGCCCGCCACCGATGGTCACCAGCCCACCCAGATTGACAAGATCGTCTCCCCCGCCGCCGCTCACCATGCCTGACAGATTCGCATCGAGGTTGAAGGTGTCAACGGCGCTGCCCCCCAGCAGGTTGTCGATATTCTGAAAGGCGTTGACCTGGGTGAGATTGCCGGCATCCTGCGCGGTGACATTCCAGGTGTTGGTGATATTTTCGGCCTGAATGCTGTCATTGCCGGAACCGCCATCAATGGTACCGGTGATGTTGCCACCGGCAAGCGTAAAGGTATCGGCACTCGCATTGCCCGTGACATTGTTGTACCCGGTAAAGTTGATGCTGTTCACCGCACCGGCATTGCCGCCCGTGATCGACCAGGCATTGGTGGTGTTGTCGCCCACCAGGGTACTGTTGGTAGTATTGCCGACGAATAATTCAATGTTCTGGTATTGGCCGCTGGCCAGAGAGACGATAACCGCATTGGTTTCCGAAGAGTGGTCCACCACATCGGATCCGCCTGCCCCATCAATCACCCCGCTGAAGCTGCTGCCATCGGCAAAGATATAGTTATCGACGCTGGCGTTGCCCAGCAGGTTTTCGATGTCAGTAAAACTATTAATCCCATTGACGTTGCCGGTGTTGGCGCCGGTGATGTTCCAGGTGTTGATCACATTTTCGGCCAGAATGAGATCATTGCCACTACCGCCGTTGATTTGTCCGGTGACCGTTCCACCGTTGGTGGTGAAGCTGTCATCATTGCTGCCGCCCTGGAGATTACTGATATTGGCGAAGTTCACGGAACCGACGGTGCCGGTATCCGGCCCGGTAAGGGTCCAGGTGTTGATCGTGTTATCGCCGGTCAGGGTGCTATTGCCACCGTTACCGATAAAACTCTCGATATTGGTATAGCCACTGCTACCCAGCAGCAGATTGACGAATCCGGATTGCGCCGACTGATCCACCACATCAACTCCTCCGGCACCGTTCACCACACCGGAGATACTACCGCCATCCGCAAACGTGAAGCCATCCGTGCCGGCATTGCCGTTCAGATTTTCGATATTGGAGAATGCCGATATGCCGGTGACACTGCCGGCATCCGCTGCGGTGATGGTCCAGCTGTTTGCGGTATTATCCGCCGTAATCGTGTTGGCGCCAGCGGCCCCGTCAACCGTACCCGTAATGCTGCCACCGTTCAGTGTAAAATGATCGCTGCCGGAGTTGCCCACAAGATTATTAAAATCACTGAAGCTGATTGTCCCGAGAGTCCCCTCATTGACGTCGGTGATGACCCAGGTATTGGCGAGTGCATCGCCGGTCAGCGTGCTGGAAACATTGTTACCGACGAAGGTCTCTATCCGGGCGTAGTTGGTGGATCCGAGAACTACATCCACTACGCCGCTCTCCAGTGTGAAATCGACGGTATCCTGACCCGAGCCACCGTCTACAATGCCGGTGATGGCGCCACCATTCTGAAACAAGAAAACATCCACGTTGATATTGCCGACGAGGTTATTGAAATTATTAAAGGCGATGCCACCGACACTGCCATCGTTATTGCCGGTAATCTGCCAGGTATTTAAACTGGCGGGGCCAGTGAGCGTGCTGTTAATGTTATTACCAATAAATGTCTCGATATTGGTGAATCGGCTGGATGCCAGGTCGATCGCTACCGCTCCGGATTTGTTCGCGAGGTCAACGGTATCCGCGCCGGCCCCACCATTAATATTGCCGCTCACGTCCCCCACCGCACCAAACACAAAGGTATCGGTTGTGCTGCCACCCGTCAGATTCTCTATCTGCGAAAAGCTCGCCACATCGGTGACATTGCCCGTATCGGTGCCGCTGATATTCCAGGTATTGGCGACATCGCGTGCGGTGAGGGTGTCTATCCCCAGCCCACCAGATATAATGCCGGTTATCTCCCCGCTAGTAATCTGAAAGGTGTCTGTTTGGGTATTGCCCGTGATGTTATTAAAACCGCTGAAGTTGATGCCGTTTACCGTACCGCTGTCGATTGCTGTCACCAGCCAGGTACTGTTCACGGCGGGGCCTGACAGGGAGCTGTTGGTACCGTTGCCGATAAAACTCTCGATGCTGGCGAACGAGGCGGATGCCAGGTTGATATTGACGGGGGTAGTGATCGCCGCCTGATTGACCACATCACTGCCCGCCCCGCCATTGATGACACCGCCAAAACTGCTGCCGTCAGCGAAGGTGAAGGTATCCACCGCATTGCCGCCGAGCAGGGATTCTAATTCCGAGAATGCCACCACGCTATTGAGGGTACCCGTATCGGCACCGGTAATAGCCCAGCTATTGTCCGTATCCTTACCCTGTAGGGTGTCATTGCCCAGACCACCGGTGATGCTGCCAGTGCCGGTGATGCTGCCAGCAAGACTGCCACCGACCGAAAACTGGAAGGTATCGGCCGCGTCGTTGCCGGTGAGATGATTGAAGCCTGCAAACGAGACAATGCCGACGGTGCCGCTATTGGCGCCGGTGATGCTCCAGGCATTGAGCGTATTATCCCCCAGCAGTGTGCTGTCCGTATCATTACCGATGAAGGACTCGATGCTCAAAAAATTGCTGTCCGCGATATCGACCACCACCGCAGCGGTTTTTGCCGCATAACTAACCTCGTCCGTCCCCGCCGCGCCATTGATCACGCCGCTGATGGAACCGGGATCCGCAAATACGAAGTTGTCGGTGTCAGAGCCACCTGTCAGGTTTTCAATATTGCTAAAGCCGACGACGCCGGTAACAGTGCCGGCATTGGCGCCACTGATGGCCCAGTCATTCACCTGATTATAGCCAATCAGGGTATTCACCCCACCGCCACCATCAATCTGCACAATGATGCTGCCACCCGAGAGCCGGAAGCTGTCCGTATCCGAGCCGCCGGTGAGATTGGTAAAATTGCTGAAGGCGGTGCTGCCGGTAAAATAGCTGACCGTGCCATCATTGTCGCCATTAATCACCCAGTCGTTTGCCACATTGTCTCCGATGATGGTGCTGTCAGTATTATTGCCTTCAAAGCTCTCTATGTTCGCAAAACCCGCCGCGCCCATGGTGACGACAACCGCAGCAGACTCCGCAGAAAAGTCGACGCGATCGCTACCGGTGGCGCCATTGATGACGCCCGACAGACTGCTGCCATCGGCAAAGATAAAGTCGTCCGTATTGGCATTGCCGGTCAGGTTTTCGATACTGGAAAATCCTCCACCGATGCCCGTTGCCGTACCGGCATCGGCTGACGATATATTCCAGGTATTGGGCAGGTTGTCGCCCACCAGGGTGTCAGTGCCGCCGCCGCCGTCCAGGGTGCCGCTGAGGGTGCCACCCGATAAGGTAAAGGTGTCCGTGTCCGTGCCGCCGGTGAGATTGTTAAAATTGGTAAAGCTGATCAGCCCCACGGTGCCGTCATCGATGCCATCAAGACTGCCATTGATGGTCCATACATTCGGGGTGTCCGCCCCGATCAGGGTGCTGTCGGTTGCATTACCGGTATATTGCTCGATATTGGCATAACTGCTACCGGCCAGATCCACCACCGTACCTATCTGGGCGGAAAGGTCGATGCTATCGTCTCCCCCTCCCCCATCTATGGTGCCGCTCATCGTTACGCCGACGGCAAGGGTGAAATCATCGGTACTGGTTCTGCCGATAAGATTTTCGATGCTCTGGAAGGCATTCACATTGGTAACAGTGCCTGCATCATTATTGGTGATCGTCCAGACATTGGCCACATTAGCGGCGGACAGTGCATCACTGCCGGCACCACCATCAATCGTGCCACTGATGGATCCGGCATTGATCAGAAAGCTGTCAACCAGCCCACCACCGATCAGGTTGGCGATATTGGTAAAGGCAAACACCGAGGCGACAATATTGCCACCATCGGCAGACAGGATATTCCAGTCATTGTCCGTATCGTTGGCGGTCAGGCTATTGATGCCGCCACCACCATCGACGGTGCCCGTTACCGATCCACCGCTGAGTATGAAGTCATCGGTATCACTGCCGCCGGTGATATTTTTAAAATTGGTAAAGGCAACTCCCGCCACCGTGCCGTCATTTTCGGCGGTGATCATCCAGGTATTCGCCACATCAGCGGCGATCAATGTCGAGTTGTCGTTACCATTGCCGATGAGATTTTCGATATTCTGCACATTGCCATCCAGGGTGACCGAAAAGATCCCACCCGGTCGTCCCGAGTAATCGACCGTGTCGCCTACACTATGGCCCGCCCCGTCGAACACGCCGGCGATGCTTCCCGTACCGCTCAGTGCAAAGGTGTCGTCCAGGCTGCCGCCGGTGAGATTGGGGAACTGTGAGAAGGCCGCGCCATTGAGCGTGCCGGCGTTGAGGGCGCTGACCGTCCAGGCGTTGATGGAATCCGGCGCAATCAGCGTGTCACCGCCATTGCTTCCGCCCAGAAGGTTCACCGTGCTGCCGGATAATGCGCCGCGCAGGGTCAGGGTCTCTGCGCCATTGTTGTCGCTGTCCACGGTGACATTGATTGTGTTGGTGGCACTGGTGGCCGCACCCATGTCGACACTTCTTGTACTATTTATGGTTATCGCCCCGTCGCCCGTGCTCAGGCTGCCGAGGGTGATGCCGGCGCCGGACAGGGTCAGCGCGCTGCCCTGTGTGGTGATGGCGTCGCCGGTGTTCATCGTCAGGCTGCCCACCCCATCGGGGACACCGGCGTCGGCGGTCATGGTGATGGAGCCGCCGCTGTTGATGAGAAAGTCCAGGCTATTGTCGGCGAGGTCATTGATCGTAATATTGTTGGTGGCCTCCAGAACCAGGTTGCTATTGAAGCCCAGCGCCTCCAGCGCCAGTTCGCCGATGTCAAAGCTGCCTGCGCCCTGTGTTGCGTCGGACAGGTCCGGTAATAGCCCGTCATTGCCCTGTGCCCCATCGGCCTGATCGTGAATAATGATGTCGGTTGGATCCAACAGTAGAGTGCCCAGCGAACCCCTGGCCGCACTCAGGTCCACCCCGGCCGACAACACCAGGCCCTGCCTGCCGGAGATCTCCACAAAGCCCCCGTCACCGCCGAGCGCCCCGCCGGTGGCGGACACTGTGCCCGCGGCCCAGCTGGTGTCATCCGCCCAGACGACAATCTCACCGCCATCGCCACGGCTGATGGCATCCGCCCGCAGATCGGTGTCCGCGCCCACCTGGGTAAACGCGGCCGTGTTCTCGCCGGCGCCCTTGCGATAGCCGCCGATGGCGATGCTGCCGCCACCCTCCGCACCGGAGACATCGATGCGGGCATCCCCGAACACCCCGACGCGATCGCCCATCATCGTGATCTCGCCACCCGTCTGACCTTCATCTAAACCGGTCGCGTTAAGCTCGCCGGAATTAATGACATTGCCGCCGCTGCCTTCCAGGCGAATCACACCACCCTCATTGCGGATACGGCTGGCCTGGATCAGGCCCTCATTATTCACCACGTTGTGGTAGACGTTGCGGGCGGCGTGGGCCTCCAGCACGACATAACCGCCATCGGCCTGTAGCACGCCGTT
This sequence comes from Gammaproteobacteria bacterium, assembly GCA_032250735.1. Classification (NCBI taxonomy): domain Bacteria; kingdom Pseudomonadati; phylum Pseudomonadota; class Gammaproteobacteria; species Gammaproteobacteria bacterium. The sequence goes on along the minus strand of JAVVEP010000002.1, from coordinate 212,774 downwards.
GTTATGCACGGCAGATTCACTGTTGAGGGCGTTTTCCACCGTGTCCCTGCTGAGCGCAAACTGGATCAGGCCGTCGTTGTCAAAGCTCAGGCTGGCGGCATCCGCGCTCAGCAGATGAATCTTGCCCAGCCGGGCGCTGATCTGTCCGTTGTTACTCACCGTCTGTCCGATCAGGGCAACCGAGCCACCCTCCGGCACCGTGATCTGGCCGGCATTCTCCACCCGCCCCGCGCCCGTGGTAAACGAGAAACCGCCATTGTCGTTGAATGAACCGGCCTCCATTTGAAAGGCGCCCGCGCCCAATGCGCCGACATTGATGCGCGCGGATTCACCAAAGATCATGCCGTTGGGGTTCATCAGAAACACACGACCATTGGCCTCGATTTTGCCGAAGATCAGGGAGGGCTGCTGGTCGAGGATGCTGTTCAGGGCCGCTGACTGTGCGGAAGGCTGCTCGAAACGCAGCAATTCATCGGTACCGAGGTTGAGGCTCTGCCAGTTTATGGACAGCACATTGCTCTGCTGGGTGACCAGTGTCGTGGTGTCGCTGAGGGTCTGGATCTGTCCGGTGCCGGCGGTGATCTCGCCACCCACTGGTGCGGAAAAACACGGCGTGCTGAATAACACGCTGGTCGCCACTAATAGTCGATACGGTCCGAAACGAGATGCCATGCGGTTAAAATCCATAATTCATTTCCAGGAAATATTGCGGGTCTCGGTCATTGTCCGGCGGTTCATCACCCAGTGGCGAGGCAAACTCAAAACGTGCGGAAAATGTTTCATAATTAAAACGCAGCCCGGCGCCGATGCCGCTGATACTGACCACCTCACGGTCGCTCGCCAGGGGGTCATTCAACCAGCCCTTGGCATAATCCATAAACAGCGAAACCTGCAACACCTCGCCCCAGCGCTTATTGCCGAAGGCCTTCCACTGGGAAAAACCGGGGGCCTGCATCAGCCATTCGATGCTGGTGGAGACGGCCGAATCCCGCAAAAAGGCCGCCGTGGGATAGGCCCGCACGCTATTGGGCCCACCAATGGCCATTTGTTCCAGCGAGGTCAACAGATCCTGCGAGTGCTGACCGCGCAACGAGAGATGCAACATGTGTCCTGGCGTCATGCTGTACCAGTGGTCGTAATCCAGATTGAGTTTGGAAAATCCACCACCGGCAAAGGCCCCCGAACCGCCGCGACGACTGGCCTCGGTCAGCGCGGGATCACTGGTTGCCTCCATCGCCCCCAGCAGGCCTTCAACGCCCTGGTGGTAGTGGAGCCGGCCATTGGCCATGTGTCGCCGTGAACTGCCGGCCCAATTAAAACCACTCTCCAGACTGAACACGGTCAATTCATCGGCCCGGTCTTCGCCTTCGGTGACATCAAGTTTGGCGGATTTGCGGCTGAGTTGAAGTAAGCCATAGCTATTAAGTAATCGGCTGCGGTGAAATGCACGCCGCCAGTAGGCCTGGGCCAGGGTGGTGGTGCCGGAGATGCCGAAGGGCTCGAGGATGGAGCCGAGGCTATAGTGGTTGCTGCTGGCGCCCACGCCCAGCAGATTCCGGGGGCCGAAGGCCATGCGTTCATAATACAGGGAGCCATAGCTGCCGTTCTGGGGGTCATAGGTCTTCGAGTAACTTGCCCGCAGTCTGTCGATCGCGCTGGAGAGATTGTTCCATTCCACATCCAGCCGGGTGCGGTATTCACCGGTGTATTCCGAGCCATAGTTGTCAAAGTGCAGGTTGGTGTTGAGGGTCTTTTCCGCCAGCACCGAGACCAGCAGATCCGTTTCGCCCGGATGCAGGCCGGGGCGGAATACCGCGAAGGTCTCCAGCCCGGGGTAATCGTTGAGCAGCAGCATCGCCTCCTCAATCGCCTGCCGGGTGACGGGTTGTCCCACCAGATCCGTGAACGGGCGCAGCATCTGTTCCCGGTTGTAGTCCCGGTTTTTCTCGATGCTGACATTGCCCAGAATCCCCTCCAGCACGCGGATATGGACGCGGCCCTCCTGGATCGTCTGCGGCGGAATCACCGCCCGCACCAGGATAAACCCCCGCTGCTGGTAATATTGAGCCACCTGGGCGGCAATCTCTTGCAGTTGCGCGAGGCTCAGCTCATTGCTCGGGCCGGATTTGCGGCGAAAATCCTGGATCGTCTGTTCCAGTTCTTGCAGGGTGTCATCCGCGCTTTTTTGTCCATCGGCATTGTCCAGTTTTTTCAGCAGCTTACCCCGGTCTTGTGCGGACAGGGGGGCCGCCTTGTCCGCCGCCTCTACCGCGCTCGGCGGCGCCAACAGCCGCTGACGTTGTTGCTCCACAAAGGCGTTCAGTTCGGCCAGCCGAATATCGTGTTCCGGGCGCTCCACCACGCCCTCCAGCACGATGGCAGTGACCTCGATCTGCGTCCCGGCCGGCACCGGTTTCGGGGCCTGCTCCGCCTCGGGCGTCGCCAAAAAACGGCGCATATTGGGCGGAACCGGCATCCTTAACTCGCTACCGGCCTGCGCCCCGCCGGGTTTTGAGGCATCCGGCAGCTCTGCCGCCACCACTACACGACTGGCGCAGCACGCGCACAGCATCGCGACCACGAACATCGCCCTGGTCGGCCGATGCGGCGCGTGTGGCCACGCTTGAAAAACGGAAAGATTCAGCAAATCACGATCCAGCGTGTTTGATTACGCATTGATAAACCCAGTGATAGACCCATTGATAAAACCCATCGATAACCCATAAAACCCTGCCTCATAGCGGCGCTGGCGATGACATCATCAGGCCGTGGTGAGCCACGCCTGTGCGCATTGCACAGGGAATATGCAGGTTTAATGCCAAACAAGGGGGCTGGCCGAACGTAGGGAGAAGGAGGCGCGCCCAGCACGGCGACTAACAGGCCTGAACCGGCATGCAGCGGGGCATGTCTGCCGCGGGCGCGGCGGGGTTTGCGGTGGGAATCGACGCCTGTTTCATCTACTATACGCCGCCCCTAACGAATGAAATTTCTAACCCCAGAGACGCAATATCGTGCAAGAAATAACCGTCGGCCAACGCTGGATCAGTGACACCGAGGCGGACATGGGCCTGGGCACCATCGTCGCCGTTGAGCATCGCACCATTACCGTGGACTTTCTCGCCACCGGCGAGACCCGCATCTATGCAAAACAGACCGCACCCCTGACCCGCGTCAGATTCGGGCCCGGCGACAGCGTCCACAACCAGGCCGGTGAGATCCTGCATGTGGAGTCCGTGAGCGAACAGGCTGGCCTGCTGATCTATCGCGGCAAGGGTGCGCGGGGCGAAACCCTGGCCTGGCCGGAGACGCAGCTGGACAACGCCATTCAATTAAACCGCCCCACCGAGCGGCTGTTTGCCGGCCAGCTTGATGCCAACAAGTGGTTCGAGCTGCGCTACCAGAGCCTGCGCTATGCCAACCGCCTCGCCCATTCCGACCTCTATGGCCTGATCGGTGTGCGTACCAGTCTCATACCCCATCAGCTTTTTATCGCCCATGAGGTGGCGCACCGTTACGCCCCGCGCGTGCTGCTGGCGGACGAGGTTGGTCTGGGCAAAACCATTGAGGCCGGTCTGATCCTGCATCAGCAATTGTTGACGGAACGGGCCAGACGGGTGTTGATCATTGTCCCTGAAAGCCTGGTGCATCAGTGGCTGGTCGAGATGCTGCGCCGCTTCAATCTCTACTTCAGTGTGTTTGATGAAGAACGCTGCGCGGACCTGGAGGAAGGCACCGAACAGGTAAACCCCTTCCAGACCGAACAGCTCATCTTGTGCAGCCAGGGTTTCTTGTCGACCAATTCCCGCCGGGTGGAACAGGTGCTGGCCGGTGAATGGGATCTTCTGGTGGTGGATGAGGCGCATCACCTGCAATGGTCACCCGGCAACAGCAGCCCGGAATATGCGTTGATCGAGGCGCTGGCGGCCGAGACCAAGGGGGTTCTGTTACTGACGGCAACCCCGGAGCAGCTCGGCAAGGAGAGTCATTTCGCGCGGCTGCGGCTGCTGGACCCTGACCGGTTCCCGGATTTTGATGCATTCCTTGAGGAGGAAAAGCATTACCGTCCTGTCGCCGAGGCCGTGGAAGAACTGCTGCGCACATTAACCAGCGATGAAAAAATATCGCCGGCAACACAGGCGACCCTGCAGCAGGTGCTGGTGGAGAACGATGATGCCAGTAATGCCGCCCTGATCCAGTGTCTGACCGCCGATGATAACGGCAGCGATGCCGCGGGGGCTCGCCGGCAGGACATCAAGCAGCGACTTGTGGATATGCTGCTGGATCGCCATGGCACGGGTCGGGTACTGTTTCGCAATACGCGCGCGGCGGTCAAAGGCTTTCCGGGACGACAGCTCAACGCCTACCCTCTGCCGCTGCCCGCAGCCTACGCCGACAACTACCAAACCTTCATCGACGCCCATCAACCGCTCGATCTATCCAGCGCAAGGTCGTTGCTGTGTCCGGATATATTGCCGCCGGCGAAAGCCGAGCAGGCGGTGTGGACATCCTTCGACCCGAGGATCGACTGGCTGCTGGACACCATCCGGCACTACCGGCCAGCAAAGATCCTGGTCATCGCCGCCAACACATCGACGGCCCTGGGGATCGCACAGGCACTCAAGACCCGGACAGGACTGCATGCACCGGTGTTCCACGAAAACCTCAGTATCATCGAACGTGACCGGGCCGCCGCCCATTTTGCCGATATGGAAAACGGTGGGCAGATTCTGATCTGCTCGGAGATCGGCAGCGAGGGTCGCAACTTCCAGTTTTCGCATCACCTGGTACTATTTGATCTACCGTTGAACCCGGATCTGCTGGAACAGCGGATCGGTCGCCTGGATCGCATCGGCCAGACACAGACCATCCAGATTCATGCACCCTATTTTACGGAGAGTCCACAGAGCCTGATGTTCCACTGGTATCAGCAGGGGCTGTCCGCGTTCGAAAAGACCTGCCCGGTAGGACCCAATGTGTTCCAGCAACTGGAGGATGAATTTCTGCAGGAACTGGCCTGCCTGCAACAGACCGAACGCCACGCCACACTGATCAGCCAGGCCAGGGAACTGTCGGCCGCGCTCAATGAAAAACTGCATAAGGGCCGGGACATATTGCTGGAATACAATTCCTGTATACCCGCGGCCGCCAAAAAATTGCAGGAACGAGCGCAATCCAGCGATGAAAACACCGCTATCCAGGATTATCTGGAAAAGGTCTTTGACTGCTTTGGTGTCGATACCGAAATTCACAGTACCGACTGTTACATTGTCCGGCCGGGCGAGCACATGCACTCGCATTTTCCCGGACTTGAAAGTGACGGCATGAAGGTCACCTACCGTCGTGATCTGGCACTCTCCAATGAAGACATGCACTTTATTACCTGGGAGCACCCACTTGCCACCGGCGCACTGGATCTGGTGCTCAGCAACCAGACCGGCAACACTTCGCTGGTCGCCATAAAATACCCACAGCTGTCGACAGGCACGATGTATCTGGAGTGCGTGTACATCCTCGAGCCCGTTGCCGACAACACGCTGCAATCAAAACGCTATCTCCCCCCGACTGCGATTCGACTGGTCCTCGATCAGCGCGGGAAAAATGTGACCGGCAGTCTCAAGCATGGCGACATCAATCAATCGCTGATCCCGGTCGATACCGAAACCGCCAATGCCGTGATCCGTTCACAAACCCGAGAGATAAAATTGATGGTGGAGGCCAGCGAACAGTTGGCTCTGGCGCAGAAACCGAGTCTCATCGACGGCGCCAGAAAACTGATTGTGGAAACACTGGAGCCGGAGATTGCACGCCTGCGGGGGCTCAAGGCGCACAATCCCAATGTGCGCAGCGAAGAGATCGACTTCTTTGTCGCTCAGCGAGATGCGGTCAATCGCGCACTGGCCTCGGCAACGGTGCGTCTGGATGCGCTACGCATCATTGTCGCGACCTAGGAAGCGTATTCCGGTCCGAGTTGATTAGGGAGAGCTTTTCCTGCCGATCCAGTTTTTTGATCACTGCCTCACGCTGGCTGGCGGTGGATCGGGTATGACCGCCCTCCACATAGACCATCTCTTCTGGGGAGCGCGCACGGAAATATTTGGCGCCTTTATGATGTTTATGTTCCAGAAACCGACGCTCGACATCGGTGCTGATCCCGGTGTAAAGAGAGGTGTCAGAGCACACGATGATATAAACGTACCAGGGATTAGTTTCTGGTTTCACGGCAACAGATCTCGTGATGAAATAGGCTTATCATGTGACATATTAAGCGCCCGATGCAGCTGAGGCAAAAGGAAGACGAGTGGCATTAAAATCGACGGTTTTTAAACTGGATCTGCAGATCTCGGATCTCGACCGGCATTACTACCAGACCCACCAGTTGACCCTGGCACGTCACCCTTCCGAAACGAATGCACGCATGCTAATGCGCATCGTCGCCTTCGCCCTACACGCCTCGGATGCGCTGAGCTTCACCAAGGGACTCAGTACCGATGATGAGCCGGATATCTGGGAAAAAAACCTGACCAATGAAATCCTGCTATGGATTGATCTCGGTCAACCCGATGAAAAACGGATTCGCCAGGCCTGTGGCAAGGCAAAGTCCGTCATCATTTATACCTACAATCAGCGATCCTCCGCGATATGGTGGTCACAAATCGAGCCCAGGCTGAAACGCTTCCGGAACCTGAGCGTCATCAATCTATCAGTCGCCGATAGCGATGAGCTTGAAGCGATGGTGGATCGCAACATCGAGTTGCAGTGCACTCTGCAGGACGGCCAGGTCTGGCTGTCCAATAATGCATTGACCCTGGCGATCGAAAAAAAGATCTGGAAAGACCCTTCCTCGTAACGAGGCGTATGGGAAGGTATTCTTTTCATGTGACTCGATAATAAAAAATGATGGGGTCGAAAAAAAAGGCCGGATGAAAACTCATCCGGCCTTTTTTGACAAACCGCCTGACCAGCGCGGCCGTATTATCACTACTTCTTGGCGTTACGTTCCTGTACTTCCTTGATCACGGCATCGGCCACATTCTTCGGACACGGTGCATAGTGTGCGAATTCCATGGAGAACTGGCCACGACCCGAGGTCATGGTACGCAGATCGCCGATGTAACCAAACATCTCCGCCAATGGCGCATTGGCCTTGATACGCACACCGGTGGGACCGGGTTCCTGACCGGCAATCATGCCGCGACGACGGTTAAGGTCACCAATCACGTCACCCACATGGTCTTCAGGTGTGAACACATCCACCTTCATGATGGGCTCCAGCAGCTGTGCGCCAGCCTTCGGAATACTCTGACGAAAAGCGGATTTACCGGCGATTTCAAAGGCGATGGCCGAGGAGTCCACTGCGTGGAAACCACCGTCCGTGAGATTGACATGGACGTCCAGCACAGGGAACCCGGCCAATACACCCTGGTTCATCATGCTGTTAAAGCCCTTCTGCACCGCAGGCCAGTATTCGCGCGGCACATTACCACCGGTAACCGTGGACTCAAAGGTGAAGCCACTGTTCTGTTCGCCCGGCTCGATGATGTAGTCGATCTTCGCAAATTGACCGGAACCACCGGATTGTTTCTTGTGGGTATAGCTGTCCTCCACCCGCTGGGTGATGGTTTCACGATAGGCCACCTGCGGTTTACCCACTTCCACATCAATGCCGTGGGTACGTCGGAGGATATCGACCTTGATATCCAGATGCAGCTCGCCCATGCCCTTGATAATGGTTTCGCCAGAGTCTTCGTCTGTTTCAACACGGAAGGACGGATCCTCGGCAATCATTTTGTTTATGGCCAGACCCATTTTTTCCGCGCCGCCCTTGTCTTTCGGCTTGATGGCGATGGAGATAACCGGCTCAGGGAATACCATCGGCTCCAGCGTGCCGACATCTTTTAGATCGCTCAATGTGTGGCCGGTCTGGGTGTTCTTCAGACCGATAAAGGCCACGATGTCACCCGCGGTGCAAGAATCCCGCTCGATACGATCATCTGCGTGCATCTCGACAATACGACCAATACGCTCATTCTTGCCGGTAAAGGTATTAAGGACGGTATCGCCCTTGTGCAACGTGCCTGAATAGATACGCATAAAGGTCAAGGCGCCAAAACGGTCATCCATGACTTTAAACGCCAATGCGCGGAAAGGTTTCGCGGGATCGACAATGGCAAATTTGCCCGTCTCGTTACCTTCCTCATCGGTTTCCGGCTGAGGTTTCACTTCGGTCGGATTGGGCAGGTAATCAACCACGGCATCCAATACCAACTGAATACCTTTATTCTTGAACGCTGAACCACAATAAGTGGGGAAGAAGTCCAGGGCGATAGTGCCCTTGCGAATACATTTTTTGACATCTTCCAGCGCAGGCTCTTCACCTTCCAGATACTTCTCCATCAGCGCATCGTCCTGATCCAATGCGGTTTCGATGAGTTTTTCACGCCACTCTTCAACCAAATCGGTCATATTGGCAGGCACATCTTCAATGACGTAGTTATTGGGGTCACCAGAGTTATCCCAAACCCAGGCCTTGCGGGTCAGTAAATCGACAACACCCACAAAATCTTCTTCTTCACCGATGGGCAGCACCATGACGAGTGGGTTCGCACCAAGTACATCTTCAACCTGCTTGACGACGCGATAGAAATTGGCACCCAGACGATCCAGTTTGTTCACCAAAATAACGCGGGCAACTTCAGAATCATTCGCATAACGCCAGTTGGTTTCGGATTGCGGTTCCACACCGCCGGATCCACAGAACACGCCCACACCGCCGTCGAGCACTTTCAATGAACGATATACCTCGATGGTAAAGTCCACGTGTCCAGGGGTATCGATGATGTTGAAGCGATAATCCTTCCAAAAACAGGAGGTGGCGGCGGACTGAATGGTGATCCCGCGCTCACGTTCTTGATCCATAAAGTCGGTGGTTGTTTCACCGTCATGCACTTCACCGATCTTGTGGATCTTGCCGGTGAGTTTGAGAATTCGTTCCGTCGTGGTGGTTTTACCCGCGTCGACGTGCGCAAAGATACCAATATTTCTGTAGTGGCTTAGATCGGTCATGTCAGTACTCTAAAAGTTGAAAATGCATTTACACATTGGTTGCACATTGGTTACAGATTGTTCCGTCCACTCACCTACCTGCAGCGGTGTAACGAAAACCCTAAAAATTCCAAAGCGGCCCTCGACTGGCAGCCTCAGTCCCTTGTAACGGGAAGCCCGGGGTCGCCAAACCGCGCATTATAACCTAAACATTCGTCATGTGGGTGGTCGGCAGCGGGAATATCTTCGGCCCGCAAAGAACTGGACCATTGACGGATCCGATATGGGGCCGGCAACCGAAAAACCGAGGGGCGAAAATAAGACAAGCCTATTCAACAGCTTATGCTTACAGGCAGGGTGAAACCCGACACCCGCCTGGCGTAGAGGATTATTTGAGCGTCGCGGCACCGATGCCCCGCGGGTCGCTGGCCGCGCTGACCGTGTTCCTGGACTTGTCCCACACCACGGCCTGCATATTGCCGTAATGGCCAAAGCCGCCGCCATAGGGCGACATCTGTTTTTTCAGCACATGCCCCCGCAAGGCCAGCTCCTGCTCCAGCTCTGCATCAAAGGCCTCGTTTTCATACATGACGAGATCGGGCAGGTATTGATGATGAAAGCGCGGCCGCTTCACAATGTCCGGTGCGTCCCCGCCCTTGTCGTACTCCAACGCCCCCAACAGCACCATGGTAATGATCCGGCTACCGCCCGGTGTGCCCAACAAGGCGACACCCCGGTCATTCTCGATGAAGGTGGGCGACATGCTGGACAGCGGCCGTTTGCCGGGCGCTATCGCATTGGCCTCCGCTCCCACCAGGCCATAGGCATTGGGTACACCGGGCTTGGCGGAAAAATCGTCCATCTCGTCATTGAGTAAAAAACCGGTGCCGGGCACGACATAACAGGAACCGAACAGGTAATTCACGCTCAGCGTCGCCGCCACACGGTTACCGTCTTTATCCAGCACGGAAAAGTGGGTGGTATCCGCGCCCGCGCCGCCGGGATCGCCCACCGGGGCCAGCTCCTCGCTGGGCGTGGCCCGGTCCAGCTGCAGATCACGGACCAGCTGCCGGCTGTGCTCACGGCTCAGCAGTCGCGCGACCGGCACCTCCACAAAATCACTGTCGCCCAGGTATTCCGCCCGGTCACGATAGGCGCGCCGCATCGCCTCGAGGGTGACATGGGTCCGGTCAACGCGGTCCATGGTCGCGACATCATACTGGCTTAACATATTCAGGATGCCGGCAAGCACAATCCCGCCGGATGATGGTAGCGGTGCGGAGATCAGGGTCATCCCCTGATAGTCCACCCTGATCGGCTCCCGTTCGATGACCCGATAGTTTTCCAGATCCGCCAGGCTCCAGAGGCCACCGGCCTGTTTGACCCCGGCGACGATCCGCCTGGCCATCGTACCCTGATAAAAACCGGCATTGCCCTGTTGCGCAATCGTCTCCAGGGTACGGGCAAGGTCCGGCTGCCGTAACCGGTGACCCAGCGGCGGCACGGCGCCATTTTCCAGAAAAATCTCCGCAGTGGCGGGATACTGTTGCAGGGTCTTCAGGCGCATCGTGGCGTAACGCCGATACTGTTCGTCGACCGCAAAGCCGTTGCTGGCAACGCGAATGGCGGGTGCCAGGCTTTTCTGCAGCGGCAGGCGCCCATAGTTTTTGGCCAGATGCACCATGGCCGCCGGCACGCCGGGGATGCCCGCGGCCAGGGGGCCATTGATCGCGGCGCCGTCGATCACATTGCCCTCCGCATCAAGGTACATGTCGCGATGCGCCGCGGCCGGGGCCTTTTCCCGCCCATCCAGCAGGGTCTGGTAGCCATCGGACTGACGGTGCAACAACCAGAAGCCCCCGCCCCCGAGTCCGGAGCCATAGGGTTCCACCACACCGATTACCGCAGTAATGGCCACCGCGGCATCAAAGGCGTTGCCGCCCAGTGCCAGAATCTCATGGCCGGCCGCGGTCGCCTCGGGATGGGCCGTGGCGATGGCCGCATGGGGTGGCTTGTCGGCCAGGGCAACGGGGGCAAGCCACAGCGCTAAGGCGATCGTTACGCCCACGGCAGCAACAGTGAATCGTATCCGGTAATGTCTCAACATAGTTTTTTCGCCAAAAGGATGATGGTGACTTGATGCTAGAATATACCGCCGATTTTGCAAAGTGTTCGTAACTCGCGCAACGGATGCCTGCGCCATTGAGACGCAAACGCTTTAGAATAGCCACCTTGTTTCAGCACAGAAGGCCGCCGATGGGACGCTATCGCCCTCCACAACAACCGGGTTCCAAATATATTACGCGCGAGGGTTTTTGCCGTCTGCAGGAAGAGCTCGATGTTCTGTGGAAGCAGGAACGCCCCAGGGTCACCCAGGCGGTTCGCGAGGCGGCCGCTCAGGGCGACCGTTCCGAAAATGCCGATTATATCTACGGCAAAAAGCGGCTGCGGGAGATCGACCGGCGGGTGCGGTTTCTGCGCCAGCGGCTGGACAACATCACGGTGGTCGACAGGCCGCCGAGTGATCAGCGCCGCATCTATTTCGGGGCCTGGGTGGAGCTGGAGGACGATGACGGCAATAGCCTGACATACCGTATTGTCGGCCCGGATGAGATCGACCCCGGGCCCGGCTATATCAGCATGGATTCGCCCGTTGCCAGGGCCTTGATGAAGAAATCCGTGGATGATGAAGTCACCGTCAACACCCCCAGGGGTGAGGTGGTGATGTATATTAGCGCGGTGCATTACCGCGCAGACGACCATTCCCCGCCAGGCCCTTAGCACGGTTATGCCAGAAAACTCCCCCGATAACACCGCACTGAACGGACTGATCCTGGCAGGCGGCCGCGCAACCCGCATGGGCGGCATCGATAAGGGCCTGATCCCCTTCGCTGGCAACTGCCTGATCGAACACGCCATCGCCCGCCTGCGACCGCAAGTGGCGCGGATCTTTATCAGCGCCAACCGCAACATCGAACACTATGTCCGATACGGCTTGCCGGTACTGGAAGACCGCTTTGGTCACTTTGCAGGTCCGCTGGCCGGTCTGTTGCGCGCACTGGAGCAGGCAGACGGTATGCCGGTGCTCGTGGTCCCCTGTGATGCGCCCTTGTTCCCGACGCAACTGGCCGCGCGCCTGCGGGAGGCCTATATCGAAGGGGCCACATCGGCCGTTATCCCCCACGACGGCAGCCGCCTACAGACCCTGTTTGGCCTTTATAGCCCTACTGTGCTTTCATCGTTAACAGACTATCTCGAGTCCGGTCAGAGGAAAGTGGAAACCTGGGTCAATACCCTGCAGCCGGTGATCGTCGATTTTTCCAACGAGAGCGAGGTGTTCATGAACATCAATACCGAGACCGATCTACAGACGGCACAATCCCTTCTGGAAACACGGCGGATCAACCTATAACATGTTAGACAATGCATCAATACCGATTCTCGGCTTTGTCGCCCCCAGCGGCACCGGCAAGACCACGCTGTTAAAAACACTGATCGCCCTGTGTAAGGCAAAAGATATTCGACTTGCCGTGATCAAACACTCCCACCATGATTTTGAGATAGACACACCGGGAAAGGACAGTTACGAACTGCGCAAGGCCGGTGCCGAGCAGATGCTGATTGCCTCAAGGTATCGATGGGCACTGATTTCCGAATCCTGTTGTGACGCTAATGAGGTCGACCTGAACAGCCTGCTCCTGAATCTGGATCAGAATCAGCTAGACCTTATCCTGGTGGAAGGCTTCAAGCAGGAGCATTTTCCAAAGATTGAACTGCTTCGTGCGCCGCACCATCGACTGTCGCTGGCGGCCGCTGATCCTGACATCATCGCCATCGCCACGGATGACCCTGATGAACCCGGGTGTGAACTACCCTGCCTGGATCTGAATGATGCCGAACAGATTCTTCGCTTCATCATCCGCTATTTCAATCTAGCCACGTCTGACGCCAGCCATTACCACCCTGACAAGGATTGATATCACCATGACCAACCAACCGTCCCCCGCCGCCAGCTGTTGTGATGAATTCGACACCCATGCACTGACGGTCGATCAGGCCCGCAATAAAATACTCGAGACGGTCAAGCCCGTTACCGAGGTGGAGACGCTCCCCATTCGCGAGGCATTAAATCGTGTCCTCGCGGAAACAGTGAGATCATCCATCAATGTGCCGGCCCATACCAATTCCGCCATGGATGGCTATGCGATGTGCGGCGCCGACATCCCCACCGACGGGACCCGGGAGCTGACCGTTGTGGGCAGCGTTATGGCGGGAAAGCCGCTGGCGATCCGCATTTCCTCCGGTGAATGCGCGCGCATCATGACCGGTGGGAAAATGCCGGCGGGTACGGATACCGTGATCATGCAGGAAAAGGTGCAACGTCATGACAACAGCATCACCATTACCCCGGCGCATAAAGCCGGCGAAAACGTACGCCAGGCCGGAGAAGATCTCGCCAGCGGTGAAACGGTCTTTGTGCCCGGCCGGCGTCTGACCCCCGCTGACATCGGTATGCTGGCCTCCATCGGCGATGCAACCGTGACGGTGTTTCGAAAACCCAGGGTCGCCTTTTTCTCAACCGGCGATGAGCTGTGCAGTGTCGGACAAGCCCTGGGCGATGGCCAGATTTACGACAGCAATCGTTACACCCTGGATGGTATGCTGCGGCGGCTGGAGGTTGAGGCTATCGATATGGGCGTCATCCCCGATGATCGCGGGCTGATTGAAGCGGCCTTCACCAGCGCCGCAGAACAGGCGGATATACTGATCACCACCGGGGGCGTCTCCGTGGGCGAAGCGGATTTCGTCAAGGAAACGCTGGAAAAACTGGGCCAGGTGGGTTTCTGGAAAATTGCCATGAAACCCGGCCGTCCACTGGCCTTTGGACAGATCGAGGCCTGCCAGTTCTTTGGGCTACCGGGCAACCCCGTCTCGGCGATGGTCACCTTCTACCAGTTTGTACAACCGGCCATTCTGCGCATGATGGGCATCGAAGACGTGGTGCCGAAATTTCTGCTATTAAAGACCGCCAGCCCGCTCAAAAAACGCCCGGGACGCCTTGAGTTTCAGCGCGGCATGATAACAACCGACAGCAATGGGGAGATGGTGGTCAGCAGCGTGGGCGCCCAGGGATCGGGAATCCTGAGCTCGATGAGTAAGGCGAATTGCTTTATCGAGTTGCCACTGGAGACCAGTGTGGTGGAAGTCGGCGACTACGTCAGGGTGCAGCCCTTTGCCGGAATGGTCTAGACTTTTCAAACGGGTATTGGGTGTCCGTATAACAGAGGCAGCCACACTGCCGATCCGCCCTAACGACAGTTGGCGATTTAAAAAAGCCTAACCTATCGCCGCGGCACACATAGCCATCAGACTGCCGGGGGCCAGCCCAAGCAACAGGACACCGAGACCATTGGCGGATAAAACCAGTTTCATATCGGTGCACGATTCAATCGGCTGGGTATCTTCAGGTTTGTCGAAGTACATGAGCTTGACGATACGCAGGTAATAAAATACGCCGATAATCGAAAAGATCACCGCCGTCACCGCCAGCCATGTCAGGCCGACATCCACCACCGCCTGCAACACGGCAAATTTCGCGTAGAAGCCAATAGTCGGCGGCACACCGGCCATGGAGAACATCAGAATCATCATAATGAACGCAAACCAGGGGCTGCGCTGGCTAAGTCCCTTGAAGTCCGATAGCTGATCGGCCTCAAAACCCGCCCGGCTCAGCAGGATGACCATCCCAAATCCGCCCATCGCCATCAGCGCATAGACGATGGCATAGAACATGGAAGCGGTATAACCCACCTGGCTACCGGCGAGTATGCCAAGCAATAGAAATCCTACGTGGGAGATCGTCGAATAGGCCAACATACGTTTAATGTTCGCCTGTGCAATGGCAATCACATTACCTATCGCCATCGAGAGCACCGCCATGATAATCAAAATATCCTGCCACTGGTCATGCATGTCGCCCAGGCCTTCGACCAGCAGTCGCATGACCATGGCGAAGGCGGCGATTTTCGGCGCGGTGCCAATAAACAGGGTGACGGCCGTTGGCGCCCCGTGATACACATCGGGAATCCACATATGAAAGGGAACCGCGCCCAGCTTGAAGGCCAGGCCGACAATCACCAGTACAAGACCCAGCCCCAATACCATTTTCTTGGAGTCTTCCAGGCCCGCAATGGCGGTCTGCACCCCACCGATATCAAGGGTGCCGGTTATGCCATATAACAGCGACATGCCATACAGCAACATGCCCGAGGCCAGGGCGCCCAAAATAAAATATTTCATGGCAGCTTCAGTGGCATCCTTTGAGTCCCGATGAAAGGCAACCAGTGCATACAGTGAGAGTGACAACAACTCCAGACCGAGGTACATGGTCAACATGCTGTGGGCCGAGATCAGCACCATCATCCCGAGCACGGCAAACAACCCCAGCACGTAAAACTCGCCCTTGAAGATGGCTCGATCGAGCAAATATTTTCGTGAATAGATAAACACGACCGCAGACACCAGATACACAAACATCTTCAGTACGTCACCCATGGTATCGCTCACAAATGAGCCATCGAAGGTGTAAACCGTCACAGGGTTGTGCATGGCCACGGTCAGGGCTGCGGTCACTGCCAGGCTGGCCAGCGTCATCAGGTAGATAAAGATACGGTTTTTGTCGGCAAGATAGGGAACCGCGAGCAAGATAATACAGGTCATGGAGAGCAGAAAGATCTCCGGCACCGCGGGCATTAAATTGGGCATCTGAAAACTAGTTTGCATAATTATAATTTCGATTGTGTGATTTGTTGCACAAGATGGTCTACGGTGACATGCATGACATCAAGCAAAGGAGCCGGCCATAAACCTAACGCCAACACGGCAACGGCAAGTGTTCCCAGGATAAAGAATTCGCGGTTATTGATGTCCTTGAGAGCAGCCACATTGTCATTGGCAACCTCACCAAAGATCACCCGCTTCACCATCCACAGTGTGTAGGCGGCGCCAAACACAAGGGTGGTGGCGGCCAAAAAGGCCAGCCAGAAGTTGGCCTTGTAAGAGGCCAGGATCACGAAAAACTCACCGACAAAGGCAGACGTGCCCGGCAGGCCCGCATTGGCCATGGCAAAGAACACCATGAAGGCGGCAAACACCGGCATAGTGTTAGCCACACCGCCGTAGTCACCGATCAAACGGCTGTGCATTCTGTCATACATGACGCCGATACACAGGAACAGGGCGCCCGAAATAAAGCCGTGTGAAATCATCTGCACCAGGGCGCCCTCGATGCCCATGGCGGCGCCCTGCGGGCTGCCGGTGTTGTCGATGATCGAATAGACTATAAAGAAGCCCAGGGTCACAAAACCCATGTGAGAGATGGATGAATAGGCGATCAGCTTCTTCATGTCCCTTTGCACCAGTGCGACGAAGGCGATATACACCACTGCGATCAATGACAGCGTGATCATCAACCAGTCGAGGGCATGCGAGGCATCGGGGGTAATTGGCATGCTGAAGCGCACAAAACCATAGGCACCCATTTTCAGCATGATTGCCGCCAGAATCACTGAGCCGCCGGTCGGTGCCTCAACGTGGGCATCGGGCAACCAGGTGTGTACCGGCCACATCGGCACCTTTACCGCAAAGGCCAACAGGAAGGCGATGAAGATCAGCGTCTGCTCGGTCATGCCAAGCTTGATATCGTGGAAGTCCAGAATGCCGAATGAGCCGGATTGGGTATACATGTAGATCAGTGCGACCAACATGAAGACGGAACCCAGGAAGGTGTATATAAAGAACTTGATGGTGGCATACACTCGCCGCTCTCCACCCCAGATACCGATAATCAGAAACATCGGTATCAGCATCGCTTCCCAGAAGACGTAAAACAGCACCGAGTCCAGCGCCGAGAACACGCCGATCATCAGGCCGTCCATGATCAGGAAGGCGGCCATGTACTGCGCCGTTTTTACCTTGATGACCTCCCAGCCGGCAATCACCACCAGCACCGTGGTGAACGAGGTCAAGAGGATTAACGGCATGGAGATACCATCAACACCAAGGTGATAATTGATATTAAACAGAGGTATCCAGTTCAGCTTTTCAGCAAACTGCATCTGGTAGGTGGAAACGTCAAACCCCGTGTACAAGGGGATGGTGAGCAGGAAGGTGAGGACAGCGACGGCAAGCGCGAGTATCTTCGCCGTGGTCACCTGCTCTTCTTTACTCGCAAACAGCACCAACACGCCACCAATAATGGGCGCCCATATTACCAAGCTTAAGAGAGGCAAATCAGCCAGCATGCAAAATAACCTTTTATTCTTTTTCGTCTGTTTTTAAGTTTGTTTTTTTACGGTTTTTATGGAGCGTTCTGAGAAATACAGGCGCATCACAACGACACCATCAGGCGATCGATATCCAGCTAACCATTGCCACCAGGCCGATAATCATCACAAACGCGTAATGATACAAATACCCGGTCTGTGCTGCACGGATCTTACCGGAGACCCAGCCTATGCCCCTGGCGGTGCCGTTCACCATCAGGCCATCGATCAATTTCATGTCGCCGAAGTTCCACAGCAGCTGACCCAGTCGACGTGCGCCACCGGCGAAAAAGGTGTCGTAGAAATCGTCAAAGCCATATTTACGACCCAGCACGGTGTACACGAGCGAGAATTTGTCCTTGATCATGGCCGGGATATCCGGGCGTTTGAGATAGAAGAAGGCCGCCAGTCCCAGTCCCGCCAACGACAGCCAGAACGGAAACGCCATCACACCGTGTGACAAAAAGCCGCCGATGCCGGTGTAGTGCTCCCCTATTGTCGCCAGCACATCGTGTTCCGGCTTGACGAAAATGGCATCCGCAAACAGATCGCCGAACAACATCGGTTCGATATAAAACGCACCGGCCAGCACCGATGGGATTGCCAATAGCATCAAGGGGACGGTGACCACCTTGGGTGATTCGTGCAGATGTTCCCGGGTGTGGTGGTCCATGCGTTCTTTGCCATGGAAAACCAGGAAGAACATGCGGAAGCTATAGAAGGCAGTGATGAATACCCCGGCCACGACTGCGAAGTAGGCAAAGCTTGAACCGGGAATTGTCGAGGCATGCACCGCTTCGATAATGGCATCCTTGGAAAAGAAGCCGGCGAAGCCAGGGAAACCGATCAGTGCCAAGGAACCAATCAACATACATATGTAAGTGACGGGCATATATTTGCGGAGTCCGCCCATTTCGCGGATGTCCTGCTTGTGGTGCATGGCGATAATCACAGAACCGGCGCCGAGGAATAACAGTGCCTTGAAGGCAGCATGCGTCATCAGGTGGAAGATACCGGCCGCATAGGCCGACACGCCGAGGGCCACCGTCATGTAACCCAGCTGTGACAACGTGGAGTAGGCAATAACGCGTTTGATGTCGTTCTGGATGATGCCCAGCAGGCCCATAAACAAGGCCGTAATCGCACCGATCACCAGTACAAAACTCAATGCCGTTTCGGACAACTCGAACAAGGGCGACATCCGGGCAACCATAAAGATACCTGCGGTCACCATGGTGGCGGCATGAATCAGCGCGGAAATGGGCGTGGGGCCTTCCATCGAATCCGGCAACCATACGTGCAAGGGTACCTGCGCGGACTTACCCATGGCGCCGATAAACAGCAAGATGCAAATCACCGTCATCAAAGACCATTCCGTGCCGGGAATCAGTTCAATCGTCAGGTTAGCCATCGCCGGCGCTGCCTTGAATACATCGGCGTAATCCAGACTATTGAAATACATCAGCACAGCGGCGATGCCCAATATAAAACCAAAGTCACCGACCCGGTTGACCAGGAAGGCCTTCATGTTTGCATAGATTGCCGTTTCGCGCTTAAACCAGAAGCCGATAAGAAGGTATGACACCAGGCCCACCGCTTCCCAGCCGAAGAATAACTGCATGAAGTTGTTGGACATCACCAGCATCAGCATCGAGAACGTGAACAGCGAGATATAGCTGAAAAAACGCTGGTAGCCATCGTCGTCTTGCATATAGCCAATGGTGTAGATATGCACCATCAGTGACACAAAGGTGACCACGACAAGCATAACCGCGGTTAATGAATCCACCAGAAAGCCGACTTCAAACTGAATGCCGTCACTCACCGCCCAGGTGTACACGGTGGCATTAAACACTGCGGCGCCATCAACAATCACATCCTTAAAGACAAAGACGGATAGCACAAAGGAAATGGCAACGCCGATGCTAGTGACCCAGTGAGAGCCGGAGCGACCAATCTTCTGGCCAAAAAAGCCGGCCAGGATCGCGCCTGCAAGCGGGGCCAGAGCAATGGTCAGGTAAATTTTTTCCATTATCAAAAAGCTCCGCGCTACCCTTTAAGGGAATCCAGTTCTTCAACATTTATGGTGCGACGATTGCGAAACAACACGACCAGAATCGCGAGACCGATGGCTGCCTCCGCCGCTGCAACAGTCAGAATGAAAAACACAAATACCTGTCCGGCAATATCGCCAAGATAGTGCGAAAAGGCGACAAAATTCATATTAACCGCCAGCAGCATAATCTCGATTGCCATTAGCAGGATAATGATATTTTTCCGGTTCAGAAATATGCCGGCCACGCTGATACAAAACAGGATCGCGCCCAGCACTAGAAAATGAGAAATTGAAATCATGCTCCCCCCGGAGACAGGAATTATTCGGCTGTTTTATTCGTTATTTCTGTGGGTTCTGACGACATTTTCACCAGTCGTACCCTATCTTTGCGCCGTACTGCCACCTGCGCCTCAGGTTTCATAAACTCGCGTGTAGTGCGACGACGCAGTGTCAACGATATCGCCGCCACAATCGCCACCACCAGAATCACGGCAGCAATCTCGAACGGGTACAGATAGACGGTATAGAGAACAGAACCAATTTCTTTGGTATTGCTATAACCCTCGGGATGAGCCGCCGGTGCAGGCATCGCTTCCAGACCGAACTGTTCCGGTCCGACAATCAAGGCCAGCTCTGCCACCAGAATAATGGCAACCACCAGACCCAGCGGCAGATATCGGGCAAAGCCTTCGCGCAGTACCGTCAGGTTGATATCAAGCATCATCACCACAAACAGGAACAACACCATAACCGCACCGACATAGACCAGTATCAAGGTCAGGGCGAGAAATTCCGCCTCCAGCATTATCCAGAGTCCGGCACTGGTAAAGAATGCGAGCACCAATGCCAGCGCGCAAAAAACGGGATTGCGCAATGTCACCACCAGGGTTGCGGACCCGATGAGTATCGCTGCAAACACATAAAAAATGATTTGTTCTAATCCCATATTGATAGATTCTTGCTTTATGTTTTTATAGGTTATTAATCGATTCGGTGACGACTAGCGGTAACGCGCATCACTGGCACGGTCTGCGGCAATCTGTTTTTCCATTTTGTCACCGACAGCGAGAAGTTTGTCTTTCGTCATATAAAGATCACCCTTCTCTTCTCCGTGATACTCAAAATGACGCGTTTCAACAATCGCGTCGACCGGGCAGGCCTCTTCGCAGAATCCACAAAAAATACATTTGGTCAGATCAATGTCATAGCGGGTTGTGCGGCGTGTGCCATCGTCTCGCTCTTCTGAATCAATGGTGATGGCCAGGGCCGGACACACTGCCTCACACAGTTTGCAGGCAATGCAGCGCTCCTCGCCATTGGGGTAACGGCGCTGTGCATGCAGTCCCCGGAAGCGTGGTGACATAGGCGTTTTTTCTTCCGGATACTGCACCGTGATTTTTTTGCGGAAGAAATACTTGCCCGTGAGCAGCAGCCCCCGGAATAGTTCGGCCAGGATAAGGCTCTTAAAATAGTTCGAAATTGATGTCATAAACAATTCATCCCGAAATCATTACGCCTACAGTCATTCATTAAAAACACCATCAATCAAACCATGGGCCGATATGTGCAACGACCAGGGCGGCAACCACCAACAACCAGACAATGGTGATCGGGATAAACACCTTCCAGCCCAGGCGCATAATCTGGTCATAGCGATAACGAGGAAACGTCGCCCGGAACCATAAAAACAGAAACAGGAAGAAGGATGTCTTGGCAAGCAGCCAATGGATACCGTCACCCAGCAGGGTGCTGACTATCCCCTCACCTGCCAATAGGCTCGCCGGAAGAATCCCGTTCAGCGGGGATAACCATCCGCCCAGGAACATGAGCGAGGTCAACAACGCAATCAAGATCATGTTGGCGTATTCCGCCAGGAAGAAAACCGAGAATGTCATGCTGGAATATTCAACATGGAAACCGGCAACGATCTCAGACTCACCTTCCGCAACATCAAACGGAGCACGGTTGGTTTCCGCTACGCCGGAGATAAAATACACCATAAACAATGGCAGCAAAGGAATCAGATACCAGTTGAGCACACCGAGGTCGCCCCGCTGTCCATCAACAATCTGCCCCAGATTCAAACTGCCGGCAGCGATCAGGACACCAACCAGCGCAAAACCCATCGCGATTTCATACGACACAATCTGCGCCGCGGAACGCAGCGCGCCCAGAAAAGCGTATTTCGAATTTGATGCCCAACCTGCGATGATTACGCCATAAACACCCAAGGATGTCATTGCCAGGATGTAGAGTATTGAGGCGTCAATGTTGGAAATAACCAGCGTGTCATTAAATGGCACAACGGCCCATGCGGCTAATGATGGCGCCAGGGTTAAAACAGGCGCGGCGATAAACAAAAACCGGTTGGAGTTGGCAGGAAAGATGGTTTCCTTGAACATCAATTTCACGGCATCAGCAATCGGCTGCAACAGTCCTCGTGGACCTACTCGATTCGGCCCGATACGCACCTGCATATAACCGATAACTTTCCGCTCAGCCAAGGTCAGATAAGCTACCGCACCCATCAGGGGCAATACCAGCAACAGAATCTTGCCGACGATAACAATCATCGCCACAAGACCTGGCGGTAAAAAACTCAGTGCTGATTCAATCGATTCAAGCATTCACGTATCTCAAATTTTGTCACATATCATGCGTTAGCATTCAAACGCGCGATAAAGTCACTTCCCCTATCGACGCGCCGTGCATAAGCGAGGCTGTTGTGACTCCCGGCATCAACGCACTATTGTCAGGCACGCGATCATCGATGACGACCGGGAGAATTATTTCAATATTATTTTTCCTAGCTTTCGCCTGCTGCCCATCGGTTAATCCCGCAGTCGTCGCTACGGACTGATTGACTCTGATTGCCTGCATATCGACATGAGCAACCTGTTGCAGACTGTTTGCCCGGCGCACAAGACCGTCGATGGCATACATATTTTGATCCGAAATACCTTCAATACCCTGACTATCGGTAGCGAGTGTCGAAGGACAGCGCCATTCCATGTCATTCGTCAGCACCACATTTTGCGTCAGTGACTTCAGTTCTTCGCGTACATCCCGGCTTGAGACATAGTCAAAACCGTCGCAGTCAAACAAGTTACCCAGTACGCGCAACACTTTCCAGGCGGGTCTGGCATCGCCCAGGGGTTCAACAACCGCTTCGAAACTTTGCCAGCGACCTTCCACATTGACAAAGGTGCCCGAGGTCTCCGAAAAAGGTGATATCGGCAAGATCACATCAGCATACTCTTTCATCTTGTCGCTGCTGAAGGCATTCAGTACCACAACAAAATCTGCGGCATTCACCGCCGCGAGCGCACGCGATGGATTGGCACAATCCACTTCCGGCTCGATGCCCATCAGAATATACGCGGCCAGCTGGGCATCCAGCATCTCGCCGGTATTTTTGCCCTTCAACGCAGCATTAGCGCCGCCAGCAGCACGATGTGGTACAGCGCCCGCGAGACTCGCCCCTGCGCTGTTGCAGCCGTCAGACAGATAACCCAGCTTGCTGGATGTCAGTTTCGCAATCTGGCCGGCCATTGCCCGTATCGCCGAAAAATGTGCATGCGCATAGGCATCGTGCCCCACGAGTACTGAAGCGTTATTGGCGGTCTGCAATTGACGTGCAATCGTCTCATGCGTGTCATCAACGGAAACATTCGCCAGCAGATCCGCCAGTCCAGCAGGTAGGTCAACCGACGTAAACGTGCACACAGCCTTCAGGATTGCGCCTAATTCACTCAAAAGCTTCACCGGACTGCCGATTTTCTTTGCCAGCAGGGGGAAATTGAAATCGTAATCAATCTGATTGACAACCATCACCGCGGCGCCCTGCAATGCCGCATTTCGCAGTCTATGGCCTGCAATGGGCTGATCCTTGCGGATATTCGATCCGATCAATAATATCGCATCATTATGTTCGAGGTCTTGAACGGATTGACCTAGCCAGGGAAACACCGGCTCATCGTTCTGATCAGAGAAATCCAGCTGGTGAATGCGATGATCGACATTACCCGAGCCAATTTCACGCAGAAGTTTTTGTAATAAATACTGTTCTTCAGTGGTTGAACTCGGTGAGCTTATTGCGCCCAGCTGGTCCACGCCTTTTTCGCTGAGAATTTTACTGACGCCGCCAATTACCCGGTGCAGCGCGGTATCCCAATCAACGTCTTTCCACTCGCCATTCTGTTTGATCATCGGCGAGGTCAGTCTTTCATCGCTATTCAGCCCTTCATAGCTGAAGCGATCGCGATCAGACAGCCAGGTTTCGTTAATTTCCTCGTTCTCATTCGGCACCACGCGCACCACTCGATTGCGGAAGGTGTGAACCCGAATGTTTGAGCCGATACAATCGTGCGGCGCTATGCTTTCGTGCTGCATTATTTCCCAGGCACGGGCGCTAAAGCGGCTCGGTTTTGAGGTCAACGCACCAACGGGGCAAAGGTCGATGACGTTGCCTGACAGCTCTGAGCTGATACTGAGCTGCACATAGGTGCCGATCTCCATATGTTCGCCGCGACCGGTGGCACCTAGCTCCTTAATGCCGGCAATTTCCTCACCAAAACGCACGCAACGGGTGCAGTGAATGCAGCGCGTCATCTCGCCGGATATCAGCGGACCAAAATTCTTGTTTTCGACAACACGTTTTTGCTCGGTATATACCGACACATCGCCACCATAACCCATGGCGATGTCTTGCAGCTCACATTCACCGCCCTGATCGCAAATCGGGCAATCCAGCGGATGGTTAATCAGCAAAAACTCCATCACGCTTTTTTGTGCCTCGATGGCCTTCGCGGAACGGGTGCTGATTTTCATGCCATCGGTAATCGGCGTCGCACAGGCTGGCAATGCCTTGCCGACCTTTTCAACTTCAATCAGGCACATACGGCAGTTGGCCGCGATGGATAATTTCTTGTGGTAGCAAAAACGCGGAATATAGATCCCGGCGTCATCTGCCGCCTCAATAATCATCGCACCTTCGCGCGCTTCTAATTGCTTACCGTCTATTTCGATGTTTACCATCGTATTACTCGCACCAGTTTTTATTACGGCTAATAGCCGGGACTTCATAATTCAGCTTAAGGACAAAATGCTAAGCACCCACCATGCAGGTCTTATGATCTATATGGTATTGAAACTCATCACGGAATTTCTTGACAAAACTGGTTACCGGCATGGCCGCCGCATCACCTAACGCACAAATGGTGCGACCCTGGATTTTATTCGCCACGTCCAGCAACAAATCCAGGTCTTCCTGCCTGCCCTGGCCGTGCTCGATGCGGTGTATGACGCGCGATAACCAACCCGTTCCTTCACGGCACGGCGTACATTGGCCACATGACTCTTCGAAATAGAAATGAGAAATGCGTGCCAGGGCCTTAACCATACAGGTTGTGTCATCCATAACAATAACCGAGCCAGCGCCCAGCATTGAGCCGGCCTTGGCGATGGAATCATAATCCATCGTAACGGCCATCATTTCCTCGCCCGTCAGAATGGGCGTTGATGAACCGCCGGGAATGACGGCTTTTAAGGTATGTCCATCTCGCACACCGCCAGCCATTTCCAGCAATTCAGAAAATGGCATGCCCATAGGCACTTCATAATTACCCGGCTTGTTAACATGGCCGCTGACACTGTAAATCTTGGGGCCACCATTGTTTGGTTTGCCGATATCGAGGAACCACTGTCCACCATTTTTCAAGATGCTCGGAACTGAGGCGAGCGTCTCGGTATTGTTTATTGTGGTGGGTCGACCGTACAGGCCAAAACTGGCGGGAAACGGTGGCTTGAAACGCGGCTGTCCCTTTTTGCCTTCGATGGACTCCAGCAGTGCGGTTTCTTCACCGCAGATATAGGCCCCGCCACCGAGGTGAACATTAAGGTCAAAATCGACCCCGGAGCCCATAATGTTTTTACCGAGCAGGCCAGCAGCATAGGCATCATCGATGGCCTGCTGAAACCGTTCATAAGGCTCCCAGAACTCGCCACGGATATAGTTGTAGCCAACAGTGGCGCCAATGGTGTAGCCGGCAATCGCCATCCCTTCAACCAGGGCATGGGGATTAAAACGGAGAATATCCCGGTCTTTGCAGGTGCCGGGCTCGCCTTCGTCCGAATTGCAAACAATGTATTTTTGTCCAGGCGTATTGCGCGGCATAAAGCTCCACTTCAGGCCGGTGGGAAAACCCGCACCGCCACGCCCGCGTAAAGCGGATGCCTTTAATTCACTGATAATATCTTCCGGCGAGGTTTTCTCCGCCAGAATTTTTTTCCAAACCTCATAACCACCTTCGCCCTGGTATGTTTCCAGCGTCCACGGCTTATCGAGGTGGAGAGTTTTAAAACAGACTTCATTGACCATAATTTTTAATCCAGGCCATCCAGAATCTGGTCGATCGTTTCAGGCGTCAGGTGTTCATGGTATTGCGTGCCAATTTGCAACATCGGCGCGCCTACGCAGGCCCCCAGACACTCTACTTCCTTTAACGAGAACCGACCATCCGGTGTAATCTCACCGAAACCAATCCCGAGGCGCTTTTTAAGGTGGGCAACAATCTCATCCGAGCCACACAGCATGCAAGAGATGTTTGTACACACGCATATCTTGTGCTGGCCAACCGGTGATAATTCATACATGGAATAGAAGGTTGCGACCTCGTAGGCTGATACGCGCGGCATTTCAAGATAGTCTGCGACAGCATCCATCAGTTCAGTCGTCAAGTGGCCGCCATTCGCGTCTTGCACAATGCGCAAAGCAGCCATGACCGCAGACTGTTTTTTGTCGGCGGGATATTTCGAAACCCATTTATCGATTTCAACCAAGGACTCAGCGGAAATCAGCTTGTCCAAACCCTGTTTCATGACGGCAGCCATTATCGATCCACCTCACCAAATACGATATCTTGTGTACCAATGATCGCCACCACATCCGCCAACATGTGGCCACGCGTCATTTCATCCAGCGACGAAATATGCGCAAAACCCGGCGCACGAATCTTTAAGCGGTAGGGCTTGTTCGAGCCATCCGATACAAGATAAATACCAAATTCACCTTTAGGATGTTCGATCGCGGTATACACCTCACCGCGGGGCAATGCATAACCTTCCGTGAACAGTTTAAAATGATGGATCAACGACTCCATGTCGTCTTTCATATGTTCGCGGCTGGGTGGGGTCAGTTTGTGATCATCCAGCATCACCGGGCCGGGATTGACGCGAAGCCATTCAACACACTGCTTGATGATGTTGTTTGACTGACGCATTTCTTCGATGCGCACCAGATAACGGTCATAACTATCACCCGTAGCGCCAATGGGTATTTCAAAATCTAGCTTGTCATAAACTTCATACGGCTGTTTTTTGCGGATGTCCCACTCAACACCTGAACCACGAAGCATTGGCCCCGTAAAACCCAGCTGCAATGCGCGTTCCGGACTAACAACACCGATGCCAACGGTGCGCTGTTTCCAGATACGGTTATCAGTTAGTAACGTTTCATATTCGTCAACACAGGCCGGGAAACGACTCACGAAGTCGGCAATAAAATCCAGCAGACTGC
The DNA here is from genome assembly GCA_032250735.1 of Gammaproteobacteria bacterium. Lineage (NCBI taxonomy): Bacteria > Pseudomonadati > Pseudomonadota > Gammaproteobacteria > Gammaproteobacteria bacterium. Next base: position 185,776 of record JAVVEP010000002.1, on the reverse strand, counting down.
CATGGCGGTTTTGATTTTTAACATCCACTTCCTTCTGGTTGTGCCATTTGGAAGCTTCATACAATGGCATGCTGTCCGGCAGGTCACGGTACACACCACCCGGACGGTAATACGCCGCATGCATACGCGCGCCGGACACGGCCTCGTACATGTCCATCATGTCTTCACGTTCGCGAAAGGCATACAGGAACACGGTCATTGCACCGATATCCAGCGCATGTGCGCCCAACCACATCAGGTGATTAAGAATACGGGTAATTTCGTCGAACATAACACGGATGTACTGAGCACGCTCTGGCGCCTGTACACCGAGCATTTTTTCGAGCGCCAACACATAACCGTGTTCGTTACACATCATGGAGACGTAATCGAGTCGATCCATGTAGGGAATGGATTGATTATAGGGCTTGGATTCAGCCAGTTTTTCCGTACCGCGGTGCAACAGACCAATATGCGGATCAGCGCGCTCGATGGTTTCACCGTCCATCTCCAACACCAAACGTAACACACCGTGTGCAGATGGATGCTGGGGCCCGAAGTTGAGCGTGTAATTTTTAATCTCAGGCACGTTGCTTACCATCCTGCTGATCATCACGGATAACTTTAGGTACCAGTGTACGTGGCTCAATGCTCACCGGCTCGTAAATCACGCGGCGTTTTTCCGCGTCGTAACGCATTTCCACATTACCGATCAGGGGGAAGTCTTTACGGAAAGGATGGCCGATAAAACCGTAATCCGTCAGTAAGCGACGTAGATCCGGGTGACCACTAAACATAATGCCAAACAGATCGAAGGCCTCGCGCTCAAACCAGTTGGCACCCGTCCACACGCCAACCACTGAATCCACAATAGGTTCATCTTCGTGCAGATAGACCTTCACGCGCAGGCGACGATTATTAACTACGGATAACAGGTGATATACCACGGCGAATCGGCGCGCATCACCACCGCTACTGGGGGTGATATCGCGTGATTCTACACCACGACTAAAGCCGCTACCCGTTGCTGTACGGGTCTCCCACTCCGCCTTGCCATAGGTCAGATAATCAACCGCGCAAAGATCACATAGCAGGGTGAAGGCAAAATCGGGCTCATCACGCAGAGCGGTGCATGTTTGCACGATGTCTTTGGCGGCAACTTCAATAGTGACTTCGTCAAAAGCCACATCAATAGCCATAAGATCGCTGAAGCGATCCTGGATACGTGCGGCAAGTTTGTCAGCTGCATTACTCATCAGCAAAAAAATCCCTCACTCTCTGAAACTATTCCGAGGCCCAACTGCAAACGGGCGATAATTAGCGGGCAATAGTATTTGTGCGCTTAATTTTATTTTGTAGTTGTATGATGCCGTAAAGCAGCGCTTCTGCTGTTGGCGGACAACCTGGCACATAGATATCCACGGGCACAATGCGGTCACAGCCGCGCACCACCGAATACGAATAATGATAATAACCGCCACCGTTGGCGCATGAACCCATGGAAATGACCCAGCGCGGCTCAGACATCTGGTCATAAACCTTGCGCAATGCGGGCGCCATCTTGTTCACCAGCGTGCCCGCCACAATCATTACATCCGATTGACGGGGACTGGGACGGAAAATTATGCCAAAACGATCAAGGTCATAGCGCGATGCGCCGGCATGCATCATCTCCACGGCACAGCAGGCAAGACCAAAGGTCATCGGCCACAACGAACCGGTGCGCGCCCAGTTGATCAGCGCATCAGCCGAGGTCGTGACCACGCCTTTCTCAAGAATGCCTTCTACTCCCATTCCATGGCCCCCTTTTTCCATTCATAGGCAAAACCGGCAACCAGAATGGCTAAAAAGACAAACATGACCCAGAAACCATAAACACCCAGATCTTCAAGCACCACGGCCCACGGAAACATAAAGGCGATTTCAAGATCAAAGATAATGAACAGGATAGCAACCAGGTAAAAGCGCACGTCAAATTTCATGCGAGAGTCTTCGAAGGCTTCGAAGCCACACTCATAGGGAGACAGTTTGGCGCTATCGGGGCGCTGCTCTGCCAGCAGATAGGCCAAGGCAATGGGCGCCACACCAAAGATCAGGCCCAGCACCAGAAAAACGAGAATTGGTAAATAATTTTCAAGCATACCGCTTAGAATCCCACCCGCAGATTTTATTGTTATTTTTTTGTCGTTATTGGTAACTATAAATTTGCTGCAAACGCATTATTGACACTGTGTCGTCCGCTTTTATCCCAAGCGGTAAGACGTGATTCGTTTGCACGAACCACCGAGTCTAGGCTAGATCAAAAGAGCTTGTCAAGGCTGGAGACTTTGCAAATACCCCTTGCGAATCAATGTGTTAATTCACATTATTCCAGAGGAATCCATTTGACTTCGCTTAAAATATGGTGCCGATGGCCGGAGTCGAACCGGCACAGCTTACGCCACTACCCCCTCAAGATAGCGTGTCTACCAATTCCACCACATCGGCAATTTTTTAACTACTGAACATCACCCGCAGGTTCATTCGCGCTGCACTAAATCAGCAGCTACCACCCGTCACAAAACCGGTTACGGGCTTTCCGGCGTGTCGTTGGAATCTTTTTGTAGCGGTGCTTCTTGTACGGGCGCTTCTTGCACGGGTACAACCGGTCCATCAGTATCAACCGTCGGTTGAGCTGCCTCAGAGGTGACCGGCATCTCTGTCTGCTGATCCATCAGGCTGCTGGGGACCTCCGCCGTTCTGAACATATACGCCATCGACAGGCTGGTCAGAAAAAAGACCGTCGCCAATATCGCGGTGGAGCGTGAAAGAAAGTTGCTGGATCCCTTTGCGCCAAACACCGAACCGGAAGCCCCGCCAGCCGCACCGGCACCAAAGGCGGCACCGGCATCAGCGCCCTTTCCGTGCTGCATCAACACCAGGCCAACGATGCCCAGGGCGACTAAAATATGTATTGCTAATAATGCTGTTTGCATGAACGTATAAACTCAATATTGGAACGTTTGAAATCTCTTACTTGGTAGCACTTGGTATAGCACCGGCGATAGGAATATCAGCCCGCACGGCAAATCGCCAAAAAGCCCGCGGCATCCAGTGATGCGCCACCGATCAGGCCACCATCGATATCTGCCATGGCAAACAATTCGCCGGCATTATCCGGCTTTACGCTGCCACCGTAAAGAATTTGTAGCTTATCGGCGATAGCGGCATCCTTTTCGGCAACACGCTGGCGAATAAAGGCATGTACATCCTGCGCCTGCTGCGGCGAGGCGGTCTTACCGGTGCCAATCGCCCATACCGGTTCGTACGCCACAATACCGTCGCCCAGGGCGGTGACGCCGGATCGGGCCAATACGGCATCGAGCTGTCGGGCCACCACTGCCTCGGTTTCCCCGGACTCACGCTCTTCCAGCAGCTCGCCGACACACAGGATAGGGATCAGGCCCGCCGCATGGGCGGCCGCATATTTGTCGGCAACCACCTCGTCCGTCTCGCCAAACAGGGCGCGGCGCTCCGAGTGACCGACAATCACGTACCGGGAACCGAGATCCAGCAGCATATCCGCAGAAATCTCGCCGGTAAACGCGCCGGATTTTTCCGGGCTGAGATTCTGTCCACCCCAGGAAACCTCGCTCCCGGCCAGGACTTCAGCGGCCTGGGGGATATAGATTGCAGGCGGACAGACCACCACTTTTGCATTGACACCGGCCTTAACCCCCGCCATCACACCGTCGAGCAGCAGCTGATTCTCTTTCAGCGAACCGTTCATTTTCCAGTTTCCGGCTACCAGGATTTGACGCATGTAGGTGATTTCCTTTTAGTGACAACAACAACAATAAATAGCTACGACAAATGCCGGCAATTCACTCACAATCGTTGATATTCCCGAGCACGGGCTAATACCTTGACCGCAGGCAGCATTGCCAGCCCAAAATCAGGCCGCAAATCTTAACCGCCCCGGGCCCAAAAGACAAACCGCTAGCCGGCCAGGGCCTCCTCGACCACGCGCGCCAGACGTAGCGTGAGCTGGGTCACCAGCGCCGCATCCTCGCCCTCCACCATGACACGGACCAGCGGTTCGGTGCCGGATGGGCGCAGCAATACCCGACCACGGTCACCCAGTTCGGCCTCGGCCTGGCTCACGGCCAGCCTGATCGCCGGCGAAGCATCGACATCCACCTTACCGCTGACACGTACATTTTCCATGCACTGGGGGAACTTGCTCATGCCTGACTTCAGCTCATTCAGACTGAGGCCAGAGCGTTGCACCGCGCAAACCACCTGCAGGGCGGCAACAATGCCATCCCCGGTAGTGGTGCGATCCAGGCAAATTATATGCCCCGAAGACTCGCCGCCCAGCATCCAGCCGCCATCGGCCAGCAGCTCCATGACATAACGATCCCCTACCTTGGCACGCTTAAAATCGACGCCGTCACGCTGCAGGGCAAGTTCCAGCCCCAGGTTACTCATCAGGGTGCCCACCACGGCGCCGGGCAGACTGCCCTCATTCAGGCGCGAACGGGCGATGATGTACAGCAGTTCATCGCCATCCACGATCTCGCCCCTGTGGTCAACCATGATGACGCGATCGCCATCGCCATCCAGTGCGACACCTAAATCCGCCCCCTGCTCCAGCACCATCCGCTGCAGTGCCGCCGGTTGAGTCGAGCCCACGTCCTTGTTGATGTTCAGGCCATTGGGATTGACGCCGATGGCAACAACCTCGGCGCCCAGTTCCGTAAACACATTGGGGCCGATGTGGTAGGTCGCGCCATGGGCACAGTCCACCACAATTTTCATACCCTTAAGGCTCAGGGATGAAGGCACGGTACTTTTGCAGAACTCGATGTACCGTCCCGGCGCGTCCACCACGCGCACCGCCTTGCCTAACGAGGCGGAGTCCACACACTGCATCTCTTTTTCAAGCTCGGCCTCAATCTCCATCTCCACTGCATCACACAGTTTGGTGCCGGTCGCCGAGAAAAACTTGATGCCATTGTCCTGGAAGGGATTATGAGAGGCACTGATGACAATACCGGCATCGGCGTGCAGGGTACGTGTGAGATAGGCAATCGCGGGCGTGGGCATCGGGCCCAGCAGGTAACTATTGACACCCGCCGCAGCCAGACCGGCCTCCAGGGCGCTTTCGAACATATAACCCGAAATACGGGTGTCTTTGCCGATCAATACCTTGCCAGTGCCCGACTTCGCCAATACACGGCCAACGGCCCAACCCAGCTTCAACATAAAAGCCGGATTAATCGGGCCTTCGCCAACGGTGCCGCGAATGCCGTCAGTACCAAAATACTTTTTTCCCATGCCCTGATTCCTTTCTACAATGTCTTGAATATTTTTATTGAGATCACTGGTTTAATGCCCCGCCTGCCAAAAAACCCATCACGCGGAGCGCACGGCATGGACGATCCTTGCGGCATCCACGGTCGCGGCCACATCATGGGCACGGATAATGTTTGCCCCAAACTGGCAACAGAGTGTGGCCAGGGCAATGCTGCCCGCCAGACGCTGTTCTGTTTTTCTGTTCAATAAAGTGCCGATTGTCGACTTGCGGGAAACCCCCATGACGATGGGTTTCCCCAGGGCTGCGAATGCCGACAAATTTTTCACCAGACTCAGGTTGTGCGCGACCGTTTTCCCAAAACCAAACCCGGGATCAATCAACAGCCTGTCGGCATCGATTCCGGCAGCGGTACACGCCGCAATACGCGCCTGTAAAAAATCCTTAATGTCATTCACCACATCATCGTATTGTGGATTGAGCTGCATCTCACGCGGCTCACCTGACATGTGCATCAGACACACCGCCACATTTTTTTCATCAACGGCCTGGACAGCAGCCTGAAGCGCGCCGGCCTCCCTCAGCGCGCGCACATCATTGATCATGCCGGCACCGGCGTTTACCGCCGCACGCATAACCTCAGGCTTGCTGGTGTCCACCGAGATAATCGTATCGATTTCCTGGTGGATCCGTTCAATCACCGGAATGACGCGATCCAGTTCTTGCTGCACACTCACCGCCGTCGCACCCGGTCGCGTCGATTCACCGCCCACATCGATAATCGCAGCCCCATCCAGCACCATCTGTCGGGCCTGCGCCAGGGCGTTTGAGGCAGATACAAAAAGACCCCCGTCCGAAAAGGAATCGGGGGTCACATTCAATATGCCCATAACGTGCGCCGGCGAGGTACTGCAAACATCCAGCTGTTTGCCACCGCAGTGCAATGAACCCATCATTGGCCAGTCAGTCTAGGTCAATGCGTGCAACGATGGCGATTAATGTTCGCCTGCCGGGCCACCAATTTTACTGTCGCTCGCCTTGCTATCACTCGCGGACTTATCTTCGGCACTGGCTTTACTGGCGCCACTGTCAGTCGGAGTGTTGGCACGCGTATCATCATCCGACCAGTCCGCCGGTGGACGCGGCGGCTTACCCGCCATGATGTCCGCAATTTGTTCCTGATCGATCGTTTCAAACTTCATTAGTGCGGCAGCCATCGCATCAAGTTTATCCCGGTGTTCCTTCAGGATATTTTCCGCGCGTTGATAGTTACGATCAATAATCACGCGAATTTCTTCATCGATGATGTGTGCAGTCTCATCCGAAACATGCTTGTTTTGCGAGACGGAATGACCGAGGAAAACCTCGCCTTCCTCTTCCATATAGGTCAGCGGCCCCAGTTTTTCGGACAGCCCCCACTTGGTCACCATGTTGCGCGCGATTTCCGTGGCACGCTGGATATCGTTAGAGGCGCCGGTCGTTACCGATTCAGCCCCAAACACCAGCACCTCGGCAATACGCCCACCAAACATGCTTGAAATCTGGCTCTCCAGGCGCTGTTTACTGTAACTGTAGCGATCCGCTTCCGGCAGGAACATGGTGACACCCAGGGCACGGCCGCGGGGAATGATAGTCACTTTGTAAACCGGGTCATGTGACGGCACATTCAGGCCGACGATGGCATGACCTGCCTCATGAAACGCCGTCAATGATTTTTCGGCCTCATCCATCACCATGGACTTGCGTTCCGCGCCCATCATGATTTTATCTTTGGCCTTTTCAAAATTGGCCATGGTGACCAGCTTGTTATTGGCACGGGCGGCAAATAACGTCGCCTCGTTGACCAGATTGGCCAGATCGGCACCAGAGAAGCCGGGCGTGCCACGGGCAATGATATTGGGTTTCACGTCATCGGCCAGCGGCACTTTGCGCATGTGCACCTTGAGAATCTGCTCCCGGCCACGCACGTCCGGCAGGCCGACCACGACCTGGCGATCGAAACGACCCGGACGCAACAGGGCGGGGTCGAGCACATCCGGGCGGTTAGTGGCGGCGATGACGATGACGCCCTCGTTACCCTCGAAACCATCCATCTCCACCAGCAACTGATTCAGCGTTTGCTCGCGCTCATCATGTCCGCCGCCCAGACCTGCACCACGGTGACGGCCCACGGCATCAATTTCATCGATGAAAATAATGCAGGGTGCATGTTTTTTGGCCTGCTCAAACATGTCGCGGACACGCGAGGCACCCACACCCACAAACATCTCGACGAAATCGGAACCCGAGATCGTGAAAAACGGCACCTTGGCCTCGCCAGCGATGGCCCTGGCCAGCAGAGTTTTACCGGTACCGGGCGAGCCCACCAGCAACACACCGCGCGGGATCTTGCCACCGAGCTTCTGAAATTTGCCGGGATCGCTCAGAAACTCGACCAGCTCGGCTACCTCTTCCTTGGCCTCTTCGACACCGGCCACATCGGCAAAAGTCACCTTGACCTGATCCTCGCCCAACAGGCGCGCCTTACTCTTGCCGAAGGACATCGCACCACGACCACCGCCGCCACCCTGCATCTGCCGCATGAAGAAAATCCACACCGCAATCAGCAGTAGCATCGGGAACCAGGAAATAAAGATTTGCGACAGCATGCCCGGTTGCTCGGGTGGCTTGGCATCAATAATCACGCCGCTGTTCAGGAGGTCGGCAATCAGCCCCGGATCATCAGGACTGTAGGTCGTAAAACGCTCACCGTTGGCGGTGAGACCGCGGATGGAGCGGCCAGCAATTTCCACTTTCGAAACGGAGCCCTGCTTTACCGCGGCCACGAATTCCGAATAGTCCATCGGTTTTGCCGAGGTGGGGCGCGGTCCGAAATTATTGAACACCGACACCAAGACAACGGCGATGACGATCCATAAAACAAGGTTTTTTGCTAAGTCACTCAAACTGGGTAACCTCTGGTTTAGTAAATGATTTAGTCATCGTTTTAGTAAATAAGGTTTCATTACTACTCAAACGGGTTTGCTGACCAGGTAATAGGGTGCATTTAGTGGCGAAAACAACCGCCTGCAAATTAGTGGCGATAACAACCGCCGGTAAACTGCCTACTGAATTGCTGTGTAATAAATTGTTTGGTAGATCGTTTAGTACATTAATTGATGCTGAATTTCAACTTCAACCCGCGCCTGGCCCGCCTGGCCTGGAGCCCAGATGGGACCGTCAACGCAGCCCCTTAAAACCTTTAGCCAAGAGATACACCTCTCGTGATTTTGGTCGTGATGCCTTGGGCTTGCGGATCAGCACCTTGGTAAATGACTGTCGTAGCAGCTGCAAATAGGGGTCGAATCCCTCCCCCTGAAACACCTTGGTGAGGAAGTCGCCGCCGGGCTTCAGTGTGCCCTGAGCAAAATCCAGTGCCAATTCAGCCAGATACATCGCCCGAGGCTGATCGATTCCCCGCATTCCACTCATATTGGGGGCAATATCTGACAATACAAGGTCAACCTCGCGCCCGGCCAGGGCTGCGATAAGCTGCTCGTGCACCGCCTGCTCGGTAAAATCGCCCTCGATGAAGGTCACCTCGTTGAGTGGCTCCATCGGCAGGATGTCGAGCGCGATCACCGTGCCGGACTTGCCCACCAGTGGCGCCGTGATCTGCGACCAACCGCCGGGGGCGGCGCCCAGATCCACGACGACCTGTCCCTGCCGAATCATCCGGTCCTTTTCCTGGATTTCCAGCAACTTGAAGACCGCCCGTGAACGGTAGCCGGCCTTCTGCGCCGCCTGCACGTAATGGTCATTAAAGTGCCGGCGTAACCAGTTTTGGCTGCTATTGGTGCGTTTCATGGGCACACTTGCGCCCGGGCGAGACAGCGGCGCAACACGGCACGGGTCCGCAGCACCAGCCAGGCCATGCTGGTCAGGCCATAGCCCAGCAAGATCAACCACTGCGTCTGCGCATTGGCTGTGATAGAATCCGCCGCCAGCCAAACGATGGCACCGAGCAGGATGGCAAAACCGAGTTCGATTTTGATGCCATTAAACGGGCTGGCCGCCACCCCAAAACCGCGTGAGCCCGGTATGCCTTCGGACTCGGCGCAGGATGGATGGCTCTCAGTCCGCATTTCTCTGGTTTCTGGATGCAGGGTTTCTGGGTTCATGGACTCTGGCTTTGTGGCTGCGGGAAATGTCATGGCTGGTACGCCTCCAACAATGTCGGTCGCGCAACGCGTGGCGGATGAATATTACTTCTAATTACTTTTAGCATTGGTCTTTATGTTATTGACACCTAAACAAAAACGCCACCTCCGTGGCCTCGCCCACAACCTCAAGCCGGTGGTGATGATTGGCAACAGCGGGATCACCGACGGCGTAATCGCGGAACTGGACGCCCGCCTGGCGCACCACGAACTGCTGAAAGTGCGCATCAGCGGGCAGGACCGTAATGAGCGACTGAAAATGGCCGCCGACCTCTGCAAACGGACCAATAGCCAACTGGTCACGACCATCGGACATATCGCCGTCCTCTATCGACGTGGCGAGTACCCTGGCATCAAAGTGCCGCGTTAGGCCTGCTCGGCCGGAGACGAGAAAGGCAGGCGGCAAAAGCGGGAAGTGCGGCCCGGCACCCGCAACGCACGCCCAGCACAGGATTAATGCGTATCGCCCGTCCGCACGCCGATCCGCAGACCAACGGCAACCAGACTCAGCCCCAGCAGGCTGGTGAGCATATACAGGATCGACGACAGGCCGTGCAGGCGTCCAAAGCTGGCGGCCTGGGCACTGCCGGGTACCATACCCTGCGCCGCAAACTCCTGCTTGAGCTCCACCATCATCGGCTGCACCACAAAGGCACCGACCACGACCAGTACCAGCATGCTCGCCAATACCCAGCTGCGCCACTCACGCGCCCAGACCGAGCCCGCCCGCACCAGGGTCGACACCAACAACAGGCTGCCGGCCACCAGACCGATGTAACTGATCAGCCGGAACACCTGGCCCGCCAATTGCCCGGCAAGCTGGCGATCATCCAGGCCCGTAAACAGGCTAGGGGCAACCACATAACCCGCTGTCCAGAGACCGCCGACCCACAAGGTCAGCAGACTGCGTTCTGCGCCCGCCCACCAACAGGACCGCGAAATTCCCCGCATGACTAGAGATATTTCACCGCGATGATCTCGTATTCCTTCACGCCGCCGGGAGCCTGCACCTCGGCAATATCGCCCTCTTCCTTACCGATCAGGGCGCGCGCAATCGGTGAGGTCACCGAAATCTTGCCGACCTTAAGATCGGCCTCGTCTTCACCGACGATCTGGTAAGTCACTTCCTTGCCGGTCTCTTCTTCGATCAAATCCACCGTAACACCAAAAATAATCTTACCGGTCGGCGTAATCTGTGAGATGTCGATGATCTGCGCGTTACTCAGTTTATTGCTGATATCGGCAATGCGGCCTTCCGTAAAGCTCTGCTGTTCACGCGCCGCATGATATTCAGCATTTTCCTTGAGATCGCCATGCTCGCGCGCAGTGGCAATCGCAGCGATAATCTGTGGTCGCACGACATTTTTCAGCTCGCGCAGCTCCTCGCGAAGCTTTTCTGCCCCTTCTGCGGTTAATGGTACCTTCCCCGTCATTGCCTAATCTCCTGGTGTAAGTCTTGCAGTCGGTTAACCACCGAGCTTTCCCCCTGCTCCATCGCCGAACACATGGCATCAGCACCGGCTAATGTTGTAGTGTAGGTGACCTTATGCTGCAAGGCATTACTGCGAATGGTGCCCGAATCGGCGATCGCCTGTGTGCCTTCCGTGGTGTTAATAATCAGCTTTATTTCATCGTTTTTAATCATATCCACAATATGGGGACGCCCCTCGCCCACCTTATCCACCGTAACACACTCAATGCCGCCGTCACCCAGAGCCTTGGCGGTACCCCGTGTAGCAACCAGCACAAAGCCCAGCTTTACCAGTCGCCGGGCAACATTGAGGACACCCGGTTTATCGGCATCGCGCACACTGACAAAGGCCGCGCCACCGGATGGCAGACTGACGCTCGCGCCCAGCAGCGCCTTGGCAAAGGCCTCCGCAAAATCCCGCCCGATCCCCATCACCTCACCGGTGGATTTCATTTCCGGCCCCAGAATGGGATCGATACCGGGGAATTTTACAAACGGGAATACGGCCTCCTTCACCGAAAAATAGTCGGGAATGATTTCGGTGGTAATGCCCTGCTCCGCCAGGCTTTTGCCTGCCATGCAGCGCGCCGCGATTTTCGCCAGCGGCAAACTGGTGGCCTTGGAAACAAAGGGCACGGTGCGCGAACCGCGGGGGTTCACTTCGATAACATAGATATCGTCGCCCTTGATCGCAAACTGCGCATTCATCAGACCCACAACATTGAGCGCCAGCGCCAGCTCGCGGGCCATCTCGCGCATCCGTTCCTGCACATCCGCCGACAGACTGTAGGGAGGCAGCGAACACGCGGAGTCACCGGAATGTACACCGGCCTGTTCGATGTGCTGCATGATGCCACCCACCAATACCTGTGTGCCGTCGCACACCGCATCCACATCGACCTCAATTGCGTCATCAAGAAACCGATCCAGCAGCACCGGCGAATCATTGGAGACTTTCACCGCTTCGCGCATGTAGCGCTTCAGCTCGCTTTCGTTATACACAATCTCCATGGCACGACCACCCAGCACATACGATGGTCTAACCACGAGTGGGTAACCGATATCTGCCGCCAGCTCTACCGCCTGTTCCGGATTGCGCGCGGTGTGATTCGGCGGCTGTTTGAGGCCAAGTTTTTGTATCAGCTTCTGGAACCGTTCGCGGTCTTCCGCCAGATCAATCGCATCCGGCGAGGTGCCAATAATCGGCGCACCGGCGGCTTCCAGCTCGCGCGCTAGTTTCAACGGTGTTTGACCACCGTACTGCACGATCACGCCCATGGGCTTTTCCAGTTCGACCAGCTCCAGCACATCTTCCAGCGTCAGCGATTCAAAATAGAGACGATCCGAGGTGTCGTAATCTGTCGAAACGGTTTCGGGATTACAGTTCACCATGATGGTTTCATAGCCGTCTTCACGCAGGGCAAAGGCGGCATGCACACAACAGTAATCGAATTCGATACCCTGGCCGATGCGATTGGGCCCGCCTCCCAGCACCATAATCTTTTCTCTGCTGGTCGGCTTCGATTCACATTCCTGCTCATAGGTGGAATACATATAGGCGGTATTGGTGGAGAATTCCGCCGCACAGGTATCAACCCGTTTGTAGACAGGCCGGACGCCCAGCGCATGACGGTGCGCACGCAGCTTATTGACATTCATGGCCAGCAAATCCGCCAGTCGTTGATCGGCAAAACCCTTGCGCTTGAGCGCAAACATGCGCGCCTTATCGAGCGACGCCAGGCCCTGCTCCGCAACCTCTTTTTCCAGTTGGATGATCTCTTCAATCTGCACCAGGAACCATGGGTCAATCTTGGTCAGTTCGAACACCTCAGCGACCGGCAGACCGGCGCGAAAGGCGTCACCCACGTACCACAGACGATCCGCCCCCGGCGTACGCAGTTCGTGGCGCAGTTTATCCATCGCACCTTCGGCAGCAAAATCCAGAATCGGATCCAGGCCGGAGACACCCGTCTCCAGACCGCGCAAGGCCTTTTGCAGGGACTCCTGAAAGGTGCGACCGATGGCCATCACCTCACCCACCGATTTCATCTGGGTGGTGAGCCGGGAGTCGGCCTTGGGAAACTTTTCAAACGTGAAGCGTGGCACCTTGGTGACCACGTAGTCGATGCTCGGCTCAAAAGAGGCCGGTGTCGCACCACCGGTGATGTCGTTCTGCAACTCATCCAGCGTGTAGCCGACGGCGAGCTTGGCGGCAATCTTGGCAATGGGGAACCCGGTGGCCTTGGAGGCCAGGGCCGAGGAACGCGACACCCGCGGGTTCATCTCAATGATGATCATGCGGCCATTTTCGGGGTCAATGGCGAACTGCACATTGGAGCCGCCAGTATCCACACCAATCTCACGCAGCACCGCCAGCGAGGCGTTGCGCATGATCTGATACTCTTTGTCGGTGAGTGTCTGCGCCGGGGCGACGGTAATGGAATCACCGGTGTGAATACCCATGGGGTCGAGATTTTCGATGGAACAGATGATGATGCAATTGTCCTTGCAGTCACGCACCACCTCCATCTCGTATTCCTTCCAGCCGAGAATGGATTCTTCCACCAGCAACTCCTTGGTGGGCGAAAGATCCAGGCCACGCTCACAGATCTCGACAAACTCTTCCTTGTTGTAGGCAATACCGCCACCGCTGCCGCCCATGGTGAACGACGGACGAATCACCGTGGGATAACCCACCTGCGCCTGCACCTGCCAGGCCTCTTCCAGGCTATGGGCGACCGCGGCACGCGGCATATCCAGGCCGATCTTTTCCATCGCCTTTTTGAAACGGTCACGGTCTTCGGCCTTGTCGATGGCGTCGCGGTTTGCGCCGATCATCTCGACCTTGAATTTCTCCAGCACGCCTTCGCGATCCAGATCCAGCGCGCAATTGAGTGCCGTCTGTCCGCCCATGGTCGGCAACAAGGCGTCGGGACGCTCGCGCTCGATGATGTTGGCGACGGTCTTCCAGGTGATGGGTTCGATGTAGGTCGCATCGGCCATGTCGGGGTCGGTCATGATGGTGGCCGGATTGGAGTTCACCAGGATGACGCGGAAACCCTCTTCCTTCAGGGCCTTGCAGGCCTGGGCGCCGGAGTAATCGAATTCGCAGGCCTGGCCGATGACAATCGGGCCGGCGCCAAGGATGAGGATGCTTTTTATGTCGGTACGTTTTGGCATGTAAATAACAGTCTCTAGTGTCTGGTTGCGAGGGGTGGGAAAAACCGCGAACCCTCGCTACTCGTTACTCGCCCCTCGATACTGTTTGATCGCTTCAATAAAGCGATCAAACAAGGGTGCCACATCGTGCGGGCCCGGGCTTGCCTCGGGGTGGCCCTGAAAACTGAACGCCGGTTGGTCGGTGCGCTCCACACCCTGCAATGAGCCGTCGAACAGGGAGCGATGCGTGGCCCTCAGGTTCGCGGGCAGGGATGCCTCGTCTACCGCGAAGCCGTGATTCTGACTGGTGATCATCACCTCGCCCCCCTGCAGGTTCTGCACCGGGTGATTGGCGCCATGATGGCCAAACTTCATCTTCAGGGTCTTCGCGCCACTGGCCAGCGCTAACAGCTGATGTCCCAGACAGATACCAAAGGTGGGCAGGCCGCTGTCGACCAGGGGTGGTATCGCCGCCAGGGCGTAATCACAGGGTTCCGGGTCACCCGGGCCATTGGAGAGGAACAGGCCATCGGGGTTCAGGGCCAGCACCTCGGCCGCCGTCGTCTGGGCCGGCACCACCGTCAAGCGACAACCGCGGTCCACCAGCATGCGCAGGATGTTGCTTTTTACGCCGTAGTCATAGGCGACCACGTGATAGGGCAGATCGCTGCTGGGCGCGGGCAGGCCGCCCTCCAGTGTCCAGCTGCCCTGTGTCCAGGCGTAGGCCTTCTTGGTGGTGACCACCTGGGCCAGATCGACGCCCTTTAGACCGGGGAAGGCCTGGGCGGCAGCAATCGCGGCCTGCGGGTCGATAGCGTCACCGGCGACGATACACCCGGCCTGCGCGCCCTTTTCACGCAACACACGGGTCAGTGCGCGGGTATCGATGTCGGCAATGGCGACAACCCGGCCCGCCTGCAGATAGTCCTCGAGGCTGGATTCACTGCGCCAGCTGCTGGCCAGCAAGGGCACATTGCGCACCACCAGACCACTGACGTGGATCGCAGCGGATTCTGCGTCTTCGTGATTGGTACCGACGTTGCCGATGTGCGGGTAGGTCAGGGTGACGATCTGCTGACAATAGGAGGGATCGGTAAGGATCTCCTGATAGCCAGTAATGGAGGTGTTGAACACCACCTCACCCACTGTCTGGCCATCTACCCCAATCGATTCACCCCAAAAGAGTGTGCCATCCGCTAAAGCCAGTAATGCCGGTTTTCGCAAGCCGTTTTCCTCGTTCAGGAGTCCCGTTTAAGAGTCTCGTTGCATGTCGTATTGGATGAGCTAAGTACCTACCGCAGAGCCGCAAAAGACGGGCCTGCAAAACCTGCAGATGCACAAAGCGGGAGGGACGATGTCTCGGCCTCCCGCTCAAAATTTAGCCCCGCATCACATCGCGTTCGTCTGCTTCGCGCGTTCGATACAGTGCGGTGATTTTACTGTAATGGGTTCCCGTCTGTCTAGGAGCGAGGGATGAGAGCCGAGGCGGTAAGGGCCTAGGCAACCGCCATCAATCGGCGTTGAGGCCCAGCACATCCTGCATGTCGTACAGCCCGGTATCACGGGCACCGAGCCACAGGGCAGCCCGCATCGCGCCATGGGCGAAGGTCATTCGGCTGGAGGCCTTGTGGGTGATCTCCACCCGCTCGCCCATACCGGCAAACAGCACGGTGTGATCACCGACAATATCGCCCGCACGGATGGTTTCAAAGCCGATGGTCTTTCGGTCCCGCTCACCGGTGCGCCCTTCGCGGCCATACACCGCGCAGGTCTTCAGATCACGACCCAGGGCCTCCGCCACCACCTCGCCCATCCGTAGCGCCGTGCCCGAGGGCGCATCGATCTTGTGACGGTGGTGGGCCTCGATCACTTCGATATCCACCTCATCACCCAGCACCCTGGCCGCCATTTCCAGCAGTTTGAGACAGAGATTGACGCCAACGCTCATATTGGGGGCGAACACGATACCGATCTCACTGCTGGCCTCGCGGATTAGCGCCTTTTGCGCATCGTCAAAACCCGTGGTGCCGATCACCATCGCGCTACCGCGTTCGCGGCAGACGGCGATATTCGCCAGCGTCACCTCGGGGCGGGTGAAATCGATCAACACATCAAACGCCGCGGCCTCGTCCAGCCGGTCCACCACAGGAATACCCAGCGTACCGATACCGGCCAGCTCACCGGCATCGACGCCCAGCAGGGAGCTGCCGGCACGCTCGATCGCCGCGCTCACCATCAGCCCATCGGTTTCCTTGGCCGCTTCCAGCAAGGCCTTACCCATGCGCCCGCCGGCGCCGGAAATTGCGATTTTTATCATCGTCTCTCTGACACTCACTTTTCTTGTTAGTCTTTTTTAGCCTATTGCGCGGGATGAAGGACTATCGGGCCGGTGATCAGCCCTGACATCAGCCGCCCTACCAGCTCAGATAGGCGTAACCCTGTTCCTGTAATTCCATCAAATCCGAGGCGCCGACCTCCACGATCTTGGCAAACGGCAGGATATCCTTTTCCTCCCAATGCAGTGACTTCATGGTATTGCCGCAGGCATGAAATTCGACACCATACTGGCTCAGGCTGGCGACCCGCTGCCGGATCTCCTCGCTCACCGGCCGCCCCGGTGTCTTGCCGAGAATGTGGATCCCGGGGCCGATACCCACCACCACGATGGAAATATTATCGCCCCATTTCCTGAGCATCGCACCCACCGAAAACAGCACCGCCTGCTGGTAGGCCTCATCGGCCTGATTAAACTGGTACACGACCTTGTGTTCGGGCGGATCGCCGGGGAAACGCAGCTGCTCCTCTTCGGCGGCAACAACGGTGGCGCTCAGCAGCACCAGAATCGCGCTGAGCCATATCGCCTGTAGCCGGCCCTGTCGTCGTGGCCCTGCTCCCACCGCCGTCATGGCCGGATCTGGCGTGGTTAATAGGCGCGGGCGGCACGACAGGCATTGCAGTAATCGAATCTTCATCTGATCTCCTTAATGTGTCACCAGCATCATCGGCCACCCGAATCTCGGCCGGGGTGGCAGAGAACATGCCGACCAATCTACCTTAAAAAGTTTCTATAACTTGATGCCATCAATGAAATTTTTGACGCCATCGATCCAGGAGCTTTCCTTCGGGCTGTGCTTCTTACCGTTATCGGACATCGCCGCCTCAAACTGCTTCAGCAATTCCTTTTGCTTGCTGTTCAGATTGACGGGCGTCTCCACCGAAACCCGGCACAGCAGGTCACCGACCGGGCCGCCGCGCACCGACTTCACGCCCTTGCCGCGCAGCTTGAACAGTTTGCCGGTCTGGGTCTCGGGCGGGATGGTGAGCTTCACCTTGCCGTCCAGGGTGGGCACCTCCAGCGTGCCGCCGAGGGTGGCGGTGACAAAGCTGATCGGCACCTCGCAATAGAGATTGTTCTCCTCGCGCACAAACAGCGGATGCTCCTTGACGCCGATCTGCACATACAGATCACCACTCGGCGCGCCGCGATCACCCGCCTCGCCCTCGCCGCTGAGGCGAATCCGGTCGCCATTGTCCACCCCGGCAGGCACCTTCACCGACAGGGTCTTGCGCTCCTGGGTCCGGCCATGACCATGGCAGGTGGTGCAGGGGTCCTTGATAACCTGGCCTGTGCCCTCACAGTGCGGACAGGCCTGTTGCAACGAGAAGAAGCCCTGCTGCATGCGCACCTGCCCCACACCGCCACAGGTGGTGCACTGCTCGGGCTTTGAGCCCTTTTTCGCACCACTGCCGCCACAGGTCGCACAGGTGACCGAGGTGGGAACCCGGATCTTCACCGTGGTGCCGCGCACCGCCTCTTCCAGGCTCAGGTCCAGGTTGTAGCGCAGATCCGCGCCGCGTCGCGCCCGCTGCTGGCCGCCGGGGCCACCGCCGCCACTGAAGATATCGCCAAACACATCGCCGAAGATGTCGCTGAAACTTGCGCTCCCGCCTGCATGCCTGCCACCGCCTCCCTGTTCCACGCCGGCATGACCAAACTGGTCATAGGCGGCACGCTTTTGCGGGTCACTCAGTACCTCGTAGGCCTCTTTGGCCTCCTTGAATTTCTCTTCCGCGCCCTTGTCGTCAGGGTTGCGATCCGGGTGGTGCTTCATTGCCAGCCGTTTGAAGGCCTTTTTCAGTTCGGCATCGCTGGCGTTCTTGTTCACCGCCAGAATTTCGTAATAATCGCGCTTAGACATATTTATATTCAGTCACTTATACGTTAATTGCACAATCCACATTAACTCCCTGCAGATCGCCTCAGCAGACGGCAGAAACGCGACAACCGGAAATATCCTGTTGCCGCGTCTTTCTGCGTCCGCCTGATCATCCCGGTGTCTGTGTCACCCGGGGTCACACCTACTTGCTGCTGTCGTCTTTGACCTCTTCGAATTCCGCATCGACGACATCGTCATTGCTGGTATTGGCCTTGCCGCCCCCAGCACTCTTCTCCTCTGCCGAGGAATCCGCTTCCGACTTTTGCGCATAGGCGCGTTCGGCCATCTTGCCCGAGGCCTCCACCAGCGCCTTGGTCTTGGCCTCGATGTCATCCTTGTCGTCACCCTTCATGGCGATATCAAGGTCGGCGATGGCGGATTCAATGCTTTCTTTTTCGCCGGCTTCAAGCTTGTCGTCGCCCATCTCCTGCAGGGACTTGCGAGTCGCATGGATCATATTGTCGGCCTGGTTTCGGGCCGCAACCAGCTCGTGGAACTTGGCATCGTCCGCCGCATGGGCCTCGGCGTCTTTCACCATCTGGGTGATCTCCTCATCCGACAGACCGCTGGAGGCCTTGATGACGATGGACTGTTCCTTACCGGTCGCCTTGTCCTTGGCCGACACATTGAGGATACCGTTGGCGTCGATATCGAAACCCACCTCAATCTGCGGCACGCCGCGTGAGGCGGGCGGGATATCAGACAGATCAAACCGACCCAGCGATTTGTTGGCGGAGGCCACCTCGCGTTCGCCCTGCAACACGTGCACGGTCACCGCGGTCTGGTTGTCTTCCGCGGTCGAGAACACCTGCTGGGCCTTGGTAGGAATCGTGGTGTTCTTTTCGATCAGCTTGGTCATCACGCCGCCCATGGTCTCTATACCGAGGCTCAGCGGGGTCACGTCCAGCAGCAGCACGTCTTTCACGTCGCCGCCCAGCACACCACCCTGGATGGCGGCGCCCACGGCCACCGCCTCATCAGGGTTCACGTCCCGACGCGGCGCCTTGCCGAAGAAGGCCTCAACGGCGGCCTGCACCTTGGGCATACGGGTCTGGCCACCGACGAGGATGACGTCGTCAATGTCCTGCGCGCCCAGGCCGGCATCGCTCAGCGCGGCGCGGCAGGGGCCGATGGTGCGCTCGATCAGATCTTCCACCAGCGATTCCAGCTTGGCGCGGGTCATCTTGATGTTCAGATGCTTGGGACCGCTGGCGTCGGCGGTAATGTAGGGCAGGTTGATGTCCGTCTGCTGCGTCGAAGACAGCTCGATCTTGGCCTTTTCCGCACCCTCTTTCAGGCGCTGGATGGCCAGGGGATCGTTGCGCAGATCCACGCCCGAGTCTTTCTTGAAGGTATCCACCAGGTAATCGATCAGGCGCTGATCAAAATCTTCACCGCCGAGGAAGGTATCACCATTGGTGGACAGCACCTCCACCTGGTGCTCGCCATCGATCTCTGCAATCTCGATCACCGAGATGTCAAACGTGCCGCCACCCAGGTCGTACACGGCGATCTTGCGATCACCCTCTTTCTTGTCCATACCAAAGGCCAGGGCGGCCGCGGTCGGCTCATTGATGATGCGTCTGACCTCGAGACCGGCGATCTTGCCGGCGTCTTTGGTGGCCTGACGCTGTGAATCGTTGAAATAGGCCGGCACGGTGATCACCGCCTCGGTCACTTCTTCACCGAGATAGTCCTCGGCGGTCTTTTTCATCTTTTGCAGGATGCGCGCGGAGACTTCGGGCGCCGCCATCTTGCGGCCATTGGCTTCCACCCAGGCATCGCCATTATCGGCGGCGACGATCTTGTAGGGTACGAGGGAGATGTCTTTTTGCACCTCAGCATCCTTAAAGCGGCGGCCGATCAGGCGTTTTACCGCATAGATGGTATTTTTCGGATTGGTCACGGCCTGACGTTTGGCGGAGGCACCCACGATGACGTCATTGTCATCGGTATAGGCGACGACAGATGGCGTGGTGCGATCACCCTCGGCGTTTTCGATCACGCGGGCCTCACCGTTTTCCATCACCGCAACGCATGAATTTGTCGTTCCCAAGTCAATCCCGATAATTTTTCCCATGACGCTATTTCTCCACTCTTGCTTCAGTAAATGAGGTAAATTTTTTGTAATCCAGCGGTTGATTAAATGGTTTCGCGAAGGTCGAGTAACCGTAAATCTACCGTCGCTATCTCGTCACTCTCTGTGTTGGTCTATGTTGGTCTATGTTGGTTAACAAGATAAGGACGAATAGCCCTATTTCAAGCCTGTTCATCAATATGTTTGGGGGTTTCGTCTGTGCCGGCCGCCGTTTCGGTGACGGCCCTGGACACCACCACCATGGCGGGGCGGATCAGGCGCTCATTCAGCAGGTAGCCTTTCTGCATGACGGCGATCACGGTATTGGGTTTGTGATCGGCGCTCTCCTGCAGGGTCATCGCCTGGTGCAGGGCCGGGTCAAAGCTGTCACCGATGGGGTTCAGCGCCTCGATGCCGAATTTTTCCATGGCGGCGGTCAGCATCTTGAGGGTCAGCTCGGTACCCTGCCTGAGCTGGGCCAGCCTCGCATCGTCACTGGCCTCCGGGTCCGCTTCAACGGCCGCCAGGCCCATCTCCAGGCTGTCCTTGACCGGCAGTAGCTCGAGTGCGAACTTTTCCAGGCCAAATTTGTGGGCATTTTCGGTGTCCTGTCGGGCGCGACGCCGGACATTTTCCGTTTCCGCCTTCGCCAACAACAGCTGATTCCAGTGTTCGTCCGCCTTGGCGCGGGCATCTTCCAGCAGCAGGGTGAGATCCTGCTCTTCACCCTCCTCCGCTGTGGTCGATTCCTGTTGCGTCGAATCCTCCAACACGCCTTCCAGGACTTCCTCCTGAGCGGCTGCGGACTCTGGTGTTGCGCCTTCCTCATGTGCCATGCTTTTCGTTCTCCCGGTCTTCAGGTATTCAACACGCAACGGCGTCCGTCAGGCATGCTGCCCCGCGAACACCGTCCAATCAATAACAACAGGGGATATGCGGACTAATTCCGCTGATTCAAGACCGCACCCAATAATTTTGCGGTGACATCCACCATCGGGATGATGCGGTCGTAGGCCATACGGGTGGGACCGATAATACCCAGCACGCCCGATACCTTGTTATCCACGGAATACGGCGTGGTGACGACACTGCAGTTGTCCAGCGCCTGGTAGCCGGATTCGTGGCCGATAAATATCTGCACACCCTGCGCCTGCAGGGATTTGTCGAGCAGATCCAGGATCGCCCGCTTTTCATTGAAGGCATCAAACAAGTGTCGCAGGCGGGATACATCCGCCATCTCCTCATAACTCATGAGATTGGTCTTGCCGGCCATGACATAGTCCTGCTTCCTGCCCTCGCCGCCGGTATCAAACACCTGATGCGCCATGGCAATGGCGGAACGCATCATCTGATCCATATGGGTCTGCGTCCTTTCCATTTCCGCGAGCAGGTCCTGGCGGACCGTGCGCATATCCTTGCCCATGAACTGGGCATTCAGGTAATTGGCGATGCGCTCCAGCTCCGGCAGGCGGTATTGCCGGTCGGTGTGGATCACGCGGTTCTGCACGTCCTTTTCGTTGATCACCAGAATCGCCAGCACGCGATTTTCCGACAGCGGCAGGAATTCAATCTGTCGCAGCGAGGCCTGTTGTTGATATGGCAACATCACCACGCCCACCATCTGGGTCAGGCCGGACAACATCGACGAGGCCGTCTCCAGCAGTTGCGGCGTGTCGCTGCGTGGGTCGAGCGCCTCGGACAACAGCCGCATGTCGTTGGCGTCTATGGGCTTGATGCTGACCAGGTTGTCGATGAACAGGCGATAGCCAAGCTCGGTGGGCACCCGGCCCGCCGAGGTATGGGGCGCCGACACCAGACCCAGACGCTCCAGATCCGCCACCACATTGCGAATCGTCGCCGGGCTCAGATCCAGACGGGCATCTTTCGCCAGCACCTTGGAACCCACCGGCTGCCCCTCGCGGATGTAGCGCTCAATCAGGGCCTTCAACAGCAACTTGGCGCGCTCGCTGATTTGCGGTTCGCTCAGGCGGCTGTTGACCGTCGATTTGGTGATATCAGGTTTGGTGTTCACAGGCTTGCTCACAAATTCAGCATATCGTCGGGTTACGAATGACACCCCGCTCCTTGGCGATAGCATCAGGGCAGGCATTCATCTTACTGGGGAAATATGCAGATTCATACTCTCCTACTAAGGTGCGGCCAGTGCTTACGAGAAACAAGGGTGACAGGGGATAATGGAGGATGTGACCGAGGGCAATAAGGGGGAATGGACCGCCCACCATAGTGGTTGGCCGCCTACAGACAACATGCTAACGTAGCCGCAATCAATCACAGCACCCTCCCAACAGCCCAAGAAAAATAAAACTATGTCATACCACTTCAAAACCATTGGCATCATCGGTAAGCATGGCGATCCCCATGCCGGTGGCGTATTGCGCGAACTGCTGGGCTACCTGGATCGCTGCGAGATTTCGACATTGCTGGACGAGGTATCGCTGGAGGCGGCCACCGACCTGACCGCGCACCGTCAGTTTGCCAGCCGCCAGAGCCTCGGTGAAAACTGCGATCTGGTGATTGTGGTCGGTGGCGATGGCACCCTGCTCAATGCCGCGCGCAGCCTGGTGGATCATGGTGTACCCCTGCTCGGCATCAACCTGGGACGCCTGGGCTTTCTGACCGACATCACCCCCGCCGCGCTCATCGACACCCTGGATCAGATCTTCGCCGGCAACTATCAGGAAGAAAAGCGCGACATGCTGCAGGCCCGGGTGATGCGTGGCGGTCAGCCGCTCAATGAAAGTGCCGCCTTTAATGACGTGGTGGTACACACCTGTAGCGTGGCGCGAATGATCGAATACGATGTCCACATCGGTGGCAAACACGTCAACACCGCGCGCTCGGACGGCATGATCGTCTCCACGCCAACCGGTTCCACGGCTTACGCCCTATCGGGGGGCGGCCCCATCCTGCACCCCTCGCTCAGCGCCCTGGTGCTGGTGCCGATCTGTCCGCACACCATGAGTTATCGCCCCATCGTGGTGGACGCCAGCAATACCATCGAGATTATCGTCAGCGAAAACAATCAGGCCCGTGCCCAGTGCACCTGTGATGGCCAGATCGATCTGGGGCTGGAAAATGGTGACCGGGTGGTGATCGAACGCAAGGCAAACCAGATCCGGCTGATCCATCCTGCGGATTACAACTATTACGGTATCCTGCGGGCCAAACTGCACTGGGGAAAACGGCTCTAGCACGGGCACTGCACAACAACACCTATCGATTTAATAACAGCCAGTTAGCGAACACAGTTAATCCATTATGTTGCACCACATTCATATTCGTCACTTCGCCATCGTCGATGAGCTGGCCCTCGAATTTGGCACCGGGATGACCGTTCTCACCGGCGAAACCGGCGCCGGAAAATCCATTCTGCTGGACGCCCTGGGACTGGCGCTGGGTGACCGCGCCGAGTCCGGCATCATTCGCGCCGGCGCCGACCGGGCGGAGGTCAGCGCCGAATTCGATATCGCCCCGTTGACGAACGTGCAGCACTGGCTGAGCGAACACGAGCTGGACGATGATGGCCAATGCCTGATCCGGCGCACGGTCAGTACCGAGGGTCGCTCCAAGGGCTATATCAACGGCCGGCCCGTGCCCATGCAGTCACTGCGCGAGCTTGGCGAGCAGCTGGTGGATATCCACGGCCAGCATGCCCATCAATCACTGCTGAAACGCGACGTGCAACGACAGGTACTGGATGATCTGGCCAGCAACGCCAACAAAGCCCATCAGACACTGCTAAGCGATACCGCCGAACATTTTCGCCACTGGCAACGGCTCACACAGACACTGGCACAACTGCATGCCAGCAAAACCCAGCGCGAAGACCGGCTGGAACTGCTGCGCTATCAGGTGGAGGAGTTACAGCTGCTGGCGCTGAGCGACGAGTCCCTGGCCGAGCTAGAGGCCGAACACAGCCGCCTCGCCAACCTCAACCAGCTGCGCGAGGGTGTGGAACAGATTCAGGCCAGCCTCGACGGCGACAGCCAGTATTCCATCAGCAGCGGGCTCGACCACGCCAGCAGCGAATTGGCCCGCCTAGGCCGGCTGGATGCCGATCTGGCCAATGCCTGCGAGGCACTGCAAGGCGCCGCCATCCAGGCCAGCGAGGCCAGCAACGAATTACGCAACTACCTCGACGGCCTGTCGATGGACCCCGAACGCCTGCAGGTGGTGGACGAACGCATCGGCCTCATCCACGACCTCGCGCGCAAACATCACTGCAGCCCCAAGGCCCTGCCCGCCCTGCAGGTCAGTCTGGAAGACGAGCTGCAGGCGCTGGAACAGGCCGATGTGCAACTGGGTACGGTGAGCGAGGCCGTGAGCGCCGCGCAGGCGCAGTATCACGCGGTCGCCAGGAAGCTCAGCGCCAGCCGCCAAAAGGCCGCCAAACAGCTGGCCGGCAAGGTGACCGCGAACCTGCATCAACTTGGCATGCCCCACGGCCAATTTGAAATCGCCCTGGAGGCCACCGAGACACCCGGCATCAATGGCCTGGAACGTGTCGAATTCCGGGTGAGCGCCAATCCCGGGCAACCCGTGCAGCCCATGGCCAAGGTGGCTTCCGGTGGTGAGCTGGCCCGCATCAGTCTCGCAGTGCAGGTGATTGCGGCCGGCACCGGGCGTATCCCGACCCTGATCTTCGACGAGGTGGATGTGGGGATCGGCGGTGGCATTGCGGAAGTGGTGGGCCGCCTGTTGCGCAACCTCAGCGCCGATCGCCAGGTGCTGTGTGTGACCCATCAACCGCAGGTCGCCTCGCTGGCCCATCACCATTTGCAGGTCAGCAAACAGGTCAGCAAACAGGCCAGCAAACAGAAAGGCAAAACGCACACGGTCACCGATGTGTCGGCCATCACCAAGCAGAACCGGGTGGCCGAGATCGCCCGCATGCTGGGCGGGCTGGAGATCACCGAACAGACCCTCTCCCACGCGCGGGAGATGATCGAACGAGGCCAGCAGGAATCAGGGCAAAGATAAAACCGACAAGGGCAAAAGGAATGTTATGCCGGCAATGTTTTATCTTTCCCCTTTTCTCTGCCTTTCCCTGACCTTCCCTGACAAGAGGCTAGAAGCAAGGATTTGTTACCCTTCCTCTTTACCCTTTTCCCTTTTCTCTGATGTTCCATGACACTCCGCGCAGAGGCCGTAGATATACAGACAGTGGCCGGTCATGGAAAAACCGGCCCTGGCCGCAATGGCACGCTGGCGCTCCTCGATGACATCGTCCACAAATTCATCCACCTTGCCGCACTTCACGCACAGAATGTGGTCATGGTGCTCGCCCTGATTGAGTTCATAAACCGAATGCCCGCCCTCAAAGTTGTGTTTTGAGACCAGCCCGGCGGCCTCAAACTGCGTCAACACGCGATACACCGTCGCCAGCCCCACATCCTCACCCACACTCAGTAAATGGCGGTAGATATCCTCCGCACTCATGTGTCGCGACTGCTGGGATTCCATCACCTCCAGAATCTTGCGACGAGGCAGTGTCGATTTGAGCCCTGCGGCCCGCAATTCATTGCTGGTGAATGTCATCTATTTACTACCTGCTGAACTATCTACTGAGTAACACAGGGTACCGACACGCGTCGCACTACCCTGGCGTTACTACTACCCCTGTGGAAATTCGGTTAAGATGCAGCGTATTGCCGGTCGATTGCCTTTCTTGACAAGCGATGGCTAACGGCGCACTCATAACCATAACTTTTCAGACAGACGGCCCACAAACACATGATGACCCACTTGCTCAACACCTGCCATTGTCCGGCACGCACACCCGTCCGCTTCGCCCTGGCGCTGTGCGCCGTGCTGCTGATATCCGCCTGCTCCGTGCACAAAATAGACGTGCAGCAGGGCAATGTTATCACTCAGGAGATGTTTGAAATACTTAAAATTGGTATGAGAAAACAACAGGTCGAACGTGTGTTGGGCACACCGCTGGTGGTGGATCCTTTTCACCGTGACCGCTGGGATTACCTTTATTATTTCAGGGCGGGCAATACGGATGAAACACAGTCCGCCCATCTGTCCCTGTATTTTGAGGGCGATCAGCTGAGCAGGATCGACGTGCATTCCCCGCTGCCGAAAGAGGCCGAGGTCAAAAAACCTGGCATGGCGCTGCGGCGTTAACCGCGAGCGGCCCTACTGATCGCCGCCGCCCTTGCGCATCTTCTTGCCCTCGGCAGCGCGCCGTTTACGCACCTCTTTGGGGTCAGCGATCAGCGGACGATAGATCTCGACACGATCCTTCTCCCGCAGGCCCGTGTCCAGTTTCGCCAGCTTACCGAATATCCCGACCTTGTGGACCGCGAGATCGATGCCGGGAAAGGTCTCCAACACCCCCGACTGCCGAATCGCCTGTTCAATGGTCGTCCCCCGCGGCACGCTCAGGGGAATGATCACCTGGGTCTCCGGCTCGGCATAGGCCACCTCGACGTGTATCCGCTCGTCGCCCCCATCCATCACTACATCGGCCTCAGCGGCCATAGATCACCTCTGCCCGCTGGCAAAATGAATCCACCAGAGTATTGGCGATCTGATTGAAAACCGGCCCCACCACCATGCCGATCAGGCGGTTGGAGAATTCATATTCCAGATCCAGCGACACCTTGCAGGCATTGTCCGCCAGGGACTCAAAGCGCCAGAACCCGTGCAGATGCTTGAACGGGCCATTGACCAGGCTCACCTCGATCATCTTGCCCCGTTGCAGCCGATTTTTGGTCGTGAAGGCCTTGTTCAGGCCACTGTGGGCAATCACCACGGTCGCATTGACCTCATCATCGCTGCGCGAGAGTTCCTCGGAACCGCCGCACCAGGGCAAAAAATCCGCATACGCGGACACATCATCCACCAGCGCAAACATTTCTGCCGCACTATGCTGAACCAGGGCACTCTTTGAGATCACGGCCACTGCTAGACAACTCCGATAGCGTTAAGAAAGACAATAGTCACTGCGATAGGGGTGACAAAACGCACCAGGATTCGCCACAGAATATAACCTAGGCTCTTCGCTGCGAGCGCCAGCTCGTCGGCAGTGGATTTCGATTTCATCACCCAGGCGGTGAAAACCGCAATAAACAGGCCGCCCAACGGCAACATAATGTTAGAGGTCAGGAAATCGAGCAGATCAAAGAAGGTCTTGCCCCACAGGGTCAACTCGGCCCACCGATTAAAGGATAGCACCGTACCCAGCCCCACCAGCCAGGTGGCCAGACCGGACACGACGCTGGCCTTCACTCGCGTCCAGCCCCTGTTTTCCACCAGCCAGGCGACCGCCGGTTCGATCAGGGAAATGGCCGAAGACCAGGCCGCAAATACCAGCAACACAAAAAACACCGTTCCAAAAAAGCCCCCGCCGGGCATGTGCCCAAAGGCGATGGGCAGGGTTTGAAAGATCAATCCGGGGCCTGCGCCGGGTTCCAGGCCATTGGCAAAGACGATAGGAAAGATCGCCATGCCGGCCAACAAGGCGACCACGGTATCCGCCAGCGCCACAATGATCGAGGTTTTGGCAATGGAGGCATTGTGCGGCATATACGATCCATAAATCATGATCGCGCCCATCCCCAGGCTAAGCGTGAAAAAGGCATGCCCCATGGCGATCAACACCCCCTCTGCCGTGAGCTTGCCGAAATTAGGGGTAAACAGGAAGTCCAGACCACGGGTAAATTCGCCGCTGCTGATGGCATAACCTACCATGATCAGCAACAGCACAAACAACGCGGGCATCAAAAACCGGATCGCGACCTCCAGCCCCTTTTTCACCCCCCGCGCGACCACCAGCATGGTCATTAGCATAAACAGGCTGTGCCAGAAAATCAGTTCGCCCGGGTTTGAGACCAGTTCGGAAAAGACCGCGGTAATCTCTTCGGCCGGGGCGCCCGTAAAAATGCCGGATGCCGAATTCAGCACATAGGCCAGCGCCCAGCCGGCAATCACGCTGTAATAAGAAAGAATCAGAAATCCGGCAAGCACGCCGCTCCAGCCCAGCAATGACCAGGCCGGCGAACGGCCCTCCTCCCTGGCGAGTTCACGCATCGTATTGATCGGGCTGCGCCGGCCGCGCCGGCCAAGCAATACCTCGCTCATCATGATCGGAATACCAATCGCCGCAATACACAGCAGATAGACCAGCACAAAGGCGCCACCGCCGTTTTCGCCGGCAATGTACGGGAATTTCCAGATATTACCCAGGCCAACCGCAGACCCCGTTGCCGCCAGGATGAATATCCAGCGGTTAGACCACTGGCCATGGATGGATTCTCGTTGTGTGGACATCAGTTACTCCCCAGTTATCCGCCATTTGAGTTAACCACCATTGTCAATGAAATCACTAAGTGTCTCAACCGCTTGCGCGCACTGATTGTGCCGATATCGCCGGTTTTACATTGCTGATACAGCCATCGCCTCCGTATAATGCACTGCATGTCCAAAAACAAGAAAACCGCCAGCGGCAACACCATTGCCCTCAACAAGAAAGCCCGCCACGACTTTTTCATTGAGGATCGCTACGAGGCAGGCATCGCATTACAGGGCTGGGAGGTCAAAAGCCTGCGTGCCGGGCGTGTGCAAATCGTCGACGCCCATGTGTTCCTAAAAAATGGCGAGGCCTTCATCAGCAACCTGCTGATTACCCCCTTGCTCACCGCCTCCACCCATATCCACCCCGAGGCCACCCGGGTACGAAAACTGCTGATGCACCGCTCCGAGATCAACAAACTCATCGGCGCGGTGGAACGCAAGGGCTATACGATGATTCCAATGGCCCTGTACTGGAAACACGGTCACGTCAAAGTGGAAGTCGGTCTCGCCAAAGGCAAACAGCAACACGACAAACGGGCCGCCGAAAAGGATCGGGACTGGCAGCGGGACAAGGCGCGGGGCCTGAAAACAGGCTAAGGCCCGCAAATGGGCGACAATAATATGCCTGGTCGTGAACTTTCGAATCAACTACACTGTCTATGGTTTCAACATCAATGGGGCTGACCTGGTTTCGACGTGGGTCACAAAACCTGAGGTGCATGCCGAGGTGCAGATCTCCTCGTAAATCCAACTGCAAAACTTATAGTTGCCAACGACGACAACTACGCACTAGCTGCTTAAACACCAGTCTTAGTGCCCTCGGCCTGACGTGTGCTTGTGCACTCAGATCACCGGGGTCGACTCTCACAAGATCGCGATGAGGTATGTTCAGGGCCAATTCGCTAAAACCTAACTGGGCTCGTTGTACGTCTTCCCTGCCAGTCGGGTAGCGTGCAATTAAACTCAAAGACTTGGCTAAGCATGTAGATCCAAAGGCGGAGGTCTTGCGGACGCGGGTTCGACTCCCGCCAGCTCCACCATCTTGTATATAGCCCTAATGAGCCCACCGGCCATTAGGGCTTTTTTTTATCCCGATGTTTTACCGCAGGCGGTTTATTCATGCCGTTTTTCCCGCAGGTGCTGAGCGAGGCAATGCCACCGATAGCACCAGAGAGCCTTTACGGCGCGTCTAACACACTAGAAAAAGAATATGCAGCAGTCACCCATGCATGGGAATTTCTCATGTTTGATGACGAGGTACAGCGAGGTACAGGAAGTGATACGGCCGACGCTATGTCGATAAGATGGGGAAATTGGTCGGGGCGAGAGGATTTGAACCTCCGACCACCTGCACCCCATGCAGGTGCGCTACCAGGCTGCGCTACGCCCCGAAATCTGACTAACCTTAATCGGACTAACTTAAGATTTAATGCTTTTGGAATGTGTGGTCAGGCCACAACAGAGCGGCGTATTCTACTCCAGGAACCGGGTGATAGGAAGAGCTTACGGGGTTCGCTTTTGCAGTGATTAGCGTTTGAGAATATCGAGAACTTCTTCCAGTTCACTGATCATCTGACGAATGATCTGGCGGCTATGGGTCACATCCTCTTTTGCCTCACCACCCGCGAGCTTTTGGCGCGCACCACCGATCGTGAAGCCATGTTCATACAGCAGGCTGCGGATCTGTCGAATCATGATGACATCATGACGTTGATAGTAGCGTCGGTTACCGCGCCGCTTTACCGGCTTCAGCTGCGGGAATTCCTGCTCCCAATAGCGCAGCACATGCGGTTTTACGCCACATAGATCGCTGACTTCGCCAATGGTGAAGTAACGCTTGCCGGGTATGGCCGGGAGTTCGTTATTGTTGGCTGCTTCCAGCATAGGCCTCGACTCGTGCTTTTAGTTTCTGGCCTGGGCGGAATGTCACCACGCGGCGCGCTGAAATTGGGATTTCTTCACCGGTTTTAGGATTTCGACCCGGGCGTTCATTTTTAGTCCGTAGGTCGAAGTTTCCGAAACCTGATAGTTTCACCTGCGTTCCTGCCTCAAGTGCATCACAAATTTCGGCAAAGAAAAGCTCAACGATTTCCTTTGCTTCACGCTTATTAAGTCCAAGCTCTTCATACAGCTTGTCTGCCATTTCAGCTTTGGTTAACGCCATACTTTTTTCTCACTATTCTCGTAGCGTTGCGCCTAGTTGTTCGGTCAATGCCTTCAGGATGGGGGCCATGGCCTCCTCCACATCAACCTCCTCAAGTGTGCGTGAGCGCTCCTGGAAGGTCAAGCCAAACGCGACACTTTTTCTACCGGAATCAATGCCTTTGCCCTGATATACGTCAAATAACTGTAAGTTATCCAGTAAGCCTGTAGCGGCATTTTTGACCACTTCTTTAAGTTGATTCAGGGTTATTTTTTCATCCATGACCACCGCAAGGTCGCGGCGGATGGATGGATATTTGGATAACGGCGCAAACTGTGGAACTTCTGCATTTTCGAAGCATTTTATTGCAAGTTCGAACACGAACACGCGTTGCGACAGACCCAGCTGATCCTCGATCTGGGGGTGCAAGGCCCCCAGACAACCTATCTTTTCACCCTGTTCATCATAGATCACAGCGGACTGACCGGGGTGCAAGGCCGGCAGCGGCTGTGCCGTGAAGGTGTATTGCGCCGTGTCGGCCAGGGTTGCGAGCAGTGCTTCAACATCGCCTTTCAGGTCAAAAAAATCGACAGGGCGTGATTTTTCGCCCCACTGTTCAGGAATATGGCGACCGGTTATCAGGCCAGATAAATATTTTTCCTGTTTATATTCATTATCTTGTTTTATAAACTTGAGTCCTGACTCGAAAAATCTGACCGTTTCCTGTTGGCGATTCAGGTTATGCACCGCCGCCTGCACCAGGCTCGGCCAGTGACTGGTACGCATCACCGACATGTCCGCCGAAATGGGGTTGGTGAGGGGAATGGCCACCGCCTCGGGATCGAACATTTTTTGCATGACAGGATCGATGAAACTGTAGGTGATGGCCTCCTGATAGCCGCGCGCAACCAGGATTTGTCGCAACAGGGATAGCGCGACCCGCCTCTCCGAACACGGCAGAATCTGTGCCCCGGCACGTGGCAAGGTGGCCGGCAAGTTGCTGTAGCCGTAGACGCGTGCGATCTCCTCGATCAAGTCCTCTTCGATGTCGATATCAAAGCGAAAACTGGGCGCCACAACCCGCCAATTCTCATCCTCCGCGGTGACGTCCATCCCCAGGCGTTGCAGGATATCCTCCACCTCGGCCGGTGGAACGGCATGCCCCAGAACCCGTTGGATGCGGGCGCTACGTAGCAGGATTGCCTGTCGTTGCGGCAGGCTGGCCTCGCTGGCAACCTCCACAACGGGGCCGGCCACGCCGCCAACTGCCTTGATGAGCAGATCGGTGGCACGATTAAGCGCACGTCGCTGCAATTGCGGGTCAACACCGCGTTCAAAACGGTGTGAAGAATCCGTGTGCAGACCATAGCGACGCGCACGGCCAGCGATGCTGAGCGGACTAAAAAAGGCGCTCTCGAGGACAATACTGCGCGTCGAGTCTGATACGGCCGATGCGGATCCGCCCATAATACCGGCCAGCGCCAGCGGTGCCGCCGCATCGGCGATCACCAGCGTGCCGGCATCCAGCGACAGCGTCTGTCCATCCAATAGGGTCAATGACTCACCCTGCCGAGCATGGCGCACACAGATGCCGCCACTCAAGCCTTCAAGATCGAAGGCATGCATAGGCTGCCCGAGTTCCAGCAGGACAAAATTGGTGATATCAACCACCGGACCCAGACTCCGCAAACCACTGCGGCGCAGCGCCTCCTGTATCCACATGGGGGTCTCTGCCTGGGCGTCCACATTCTCAATCACCTGGCACACATACCGAGGACAATCCTCCGCGGCATCGACCGTGACGGACACTTGTCGGTCCGAACCTGGCGCCACCACGCTGCCATCATTTTGTATCACCTCGGTCTTGCACAGCGCACCCACCTCGCGCGCAACACCGGCAATGCCAAGACAGTCGCCTCGATTGGGCGTTAGCCCCAGCTCAATGGATTGATCATCCAGCCAAAAATACTCCCGAAGATTCTTGCCGATAGGTGCATCCGCCGACAATGGCATCAGGCCATCCGCCTGCTCTGCCATGCCCAGCTCTTTGGCGGAACACAGCATCCCATGCGATGGCACACCCCGCAGCTTCGCCTTTTTGATTTTCATGCCGCCGGGCAAAACCGCACCCACCATGGCGACGGGCACTTTCATATCCACCGCGACATTTGCTGCGCCACACACAATCTGCAGCAGCTCACCACCTCCTGCATTTACCTGACAGACCTGTAGTTTTTCGGCATCAGGATGTGGCCCGATACTTATCACCTGTCCAACGACGACATGTGTAAACTCGCTCGCAACGGGCTCAATGGATTCGACTTCCAGACCCGCCATCGTCAGCACCTCGGCCAGGGCGTCGGTGGAGATATCAGGGTTTACCCATTCACGTAACCAGTGTTCACTAAACTTCATTTTTTGTTCACCATTCTTTTCTCAATGTTTACTTGTTTTTTACGGCTTAGGCTTAGCGAAACTGTCGCAAAAAACGTAAATCATTTTCAAAAAACAAACGCAAATCGTTGACGCCGTAACGCAGCATCGCCAGGCGCTCAATGCCCATACCAAATGCAAATCCGGTAAAGGCTTCGGGATCGATGTTAACGTGCTCCAGCACCTTGGGATGCACCATGCCGCAACCCAGCACTTCCAGCCAGCCGGTGTGACTACACACACGACAACCATCGCCGCCACACATCACGCATTGAATATCCACTTCGGCGGACGGCTCCGTAAAAGGAAAATAGGAGGGACGAAAACGTACCGGCAAATCCTTTTCAAAAAACTGTCGCAGAAATTCATCAATGATGCCTTTCAGGTCGGCAAAGGTGGCGCTGTCATCCACCAGCAGGCCTTCAATCTGATGAAACATTGGGGTGTGCGTTAAATCGGAGTCACAGCGATACACACGACCCGGGGCGATAATGCGTAGCGGCGGTTTGCGCGCTGCCATCACCCGCACTTGCACCGGCGAAGTGTGTGTGCGTAACACGGTATGCTCGTCTACATAAAAGGTATCGTGCATGGCGCGCGCGGGATGTGACTCGGGAATATTCAGCGCCTCGAAGTTGTGGTAATCATCCTCGATCTCAGGACCTTCTGCGATTTCAAAACCCAGCTGCGTAAACAGCTCCTCAATACGTTGTAGCGTACGCGTCACCGGGTGTAAGCCACCATTCTGCTGACCACGTCCCGGCAGGCTGACATCAATCGCCTCGGAGGATAGCTTGCTGTTCAGCAAGTCGACCTGCATGGTAGAACGACGCTGTTCAATCGTGGCCTGCACAGCCTGCTTTGCATCATTGATCACCTTGCCAGCATCACGCCGTTCCTCGGCCGGGAGCTTGCCGAGGTTTTGCATCTGTATTGTCAGCTCGCCTTTTTTACCCAGGTACTGAACCCGGACCTTATCCAGCTCTGTCAGGTCATTTGCGGCATCGACAGCGTGTTGCGCCTCTTTAACAAGCTTATCCAATTCCTGCTGCACGGTTTTCCCCAATCTATTGTCACCTTACCTTTCTGCGACAGCGTTTGCCGAACCACAAGAAGGCAGATTTAAAATTTGTTCGTAAATATTTCCGTAAAGACAAAAAAAGGGAAAGGTGTTGGCCTTTCCCTTTTATTTGCTCAGCTTATGCTCAGTGCTCAATAACCTGTCTGCCCCTGCATGGGGCAGACAGTAAAACCGTTATTAAGCCTCGAGATTTGCTTTGGCTTTTTCCGCCAATTCAGCAAAGGCCTTCATATCATACACCGCGATATCAGCCAGCATCTTGCGATCAACTTCAATCTCGGCGTTTTTCAGACCATTAATAAATCGGCTGTACGACAATCCACACTCGCGAGCTGCCGCATTGATACGGGCAATCCACAATGCGCGGAACTGACGCTTGCGCTGACGCCGGTCACGATAGGCATATTGACCGGCTTTGGTTACCGCTTGTACGGCAACACGATAGACATTTTTGCGGCGGCCACTATAACCCTTGGCCTTGGCAATAACTTTTTTGTGTTTGGCGCGTGCTTGTACGCCGCGTTTTACTCGTGCCATCTTTCTTCTCTCCTAATTACTTACAATTACACGAACGGCTTATACGTACGGCAACAAACGGTTCAACATGCGTACATCGGATGCATGAACCATTTCGCCAGAACGCAAATGACGTTTCCGTTTCGTGCTCTTCTTGGTGAGAATATGACGACGGTGTGACTGGGCGCGTTTTAAGCCCCCGGATGCTGTACGCTTAAAACGCTTGGCAGCACCACGATTGGTTTTCATCTTTGGCATAACTACAACTCCGCATTTGTGCTAACAAATATTAAAACTACTATTAATATTGTTAATTAAAAATAACAGCGCATTTTCGACTGGCGGTCTAGTTGCCACACTTAACCGACAGCAGCGCCTTCGTGCTAGCGCAATCACTCTTTTATAAAAAAAGGATTACCTAGCTTTTTTTCGGTGCGATAACCATGACCATCAAACGACCTTCCATTCTGGAACGCTGTTCAACAACGCCATGACCTTCTGACTCAACATCATGTGCCACTCGATCCAATAACTGTGCACCGAGTTCCTGATGAGCCATTTCGCGCCCACGGAAACGTAAAGTAATTTTTACTCTGTCTCCGTTGTGGAGGAACTTGATAAGGTTGCGTAGTTTTACCTTATAGTCCCCAATGTCCGTTCCTGGACGAAACTTCACTTCCTTGACTTGCGTCTGTTTCTGCTTCTTCTTTGCTGCGTGTTTCTTTTTATTTTCTTCAAAAATAAACTTTCCGTAGTCCATTACGCGACAGACAGGCGGTTCCGCATTCGGCGATATCTCTACCAGATCCATGTCGGCATCCAGTGCCGCCTGTTGTGCAGCATCAATCGGTACAACCCCAACCTGCTCACCCTCCGGCCCGATTAATCGTACTTCCGGGTTAGTGATGTCTTCGTTCAGGCGAACCTTTTTTTCTTGAGCGATGCTTCAATCCTCCAAAGTAGTGCGACCGCGACTCGCAACTTCCGCGGCAAGGCCCTGGGTAAACTGCGAAAGCGTCATGCTTCCAAGGTCATTGCCACTGCGCGTACGTACGGCCACAGTGTTGTTTTCGACTTCCTTATCACCCACGACGAGCAGGTAAGGAATCCGTTGTAATGTGTGCTCGCGGATTTTAAAGCCGATCTTCTCATTTCTCAAGTCCGATTTTGCCCGGAAGCCCTCGGCTCGTAAGGCATTTTCGACATTTTGCACATAATCGTTATGCCGGTCGGTGATCGGCATGACCATGACCTGGCTCGGTGCCAGCCAGGCCGGAAAGGCCCCGGCGAATTCCTCGATGAGAATTCCGATGAAACGCTCCAGCGAACCGAGGATGGCGCGATGCAGCATCACGGGTATCTGTTTGGAGCCGTCTTCGGCAATATAGTGGGCATCCAGGCGCCCCGGCATGGAGAAATCCACCTGGATCGTGCCGCATTGCCAGACCCGACCAATGCAGTCTTTCAGCGAAAATTCGATTTTGGGGCCATAAAAGGCGCCCTCACCCGGCTGCAAATCCCACGCCAAGCCTTTGTTATTCAATGCCTTTTCAAGCGCGTGCTCGGCCTTGTCCCAGTCGGCATCCGCACCCACCCGCTTCTCGGGACGGGTCGACAGCTTGATGATGACCTCGTTAAAGCCAAAATCCTGGTACACGCGGTACAACAGA
Source organism: Gammaproteobacteria bacterium (assembly GCA_032250735.1). NCBI lineage: Bacteria > Pseudomonadati > Pseudomonadota > Gammaproteobacteria > Gammaproteobacteria bacterium. Next base: position 149,210 of record JAVVEP010000002.1, on the reverse strand, counting down.
TCGATAAACTCAGACACCTCGCCCTGAATCTGGCCTTCGGTACAGAAAATATGCGCATCGTCCTGGGTAAAGGCGCGCACCCGCATCAGGCCGTGCAGGGTGCCGGAGGGCTCATTGCGGTGGCAGGAACCAAATTCCGCCATGCGCAGCGGCAGGTCACGGTAGCTTTTCAGGCCCTGATTAAATATCTGGACGTGACAGGGACAATTCATGGGTTTGATGGCATAGGTGCGTTTTTCGGACTCGGTGACAAACATATCGTCACGGAATTTTTCCCAATGGCCCGATTTTTCCCACAGCACCCGATCCACAACCTGCGGCGTTTTCACCTCGCCATAGCCATTTTCCGTCAATACGCCACGGATGTACTGCTCGACCTGCTGATATAGCGTCCAACCGTTCGGGTGCCAAAACACCATGCCTGGCGCCTCTTCCTGACTATGGAACAGGTCCAGCTGACGGGCCAGACGGCGATGGTCACGCTTTTCCGCCTCTTCCAGGCGGTGCAGATAGTCGTTGAGATCCTTCTTGTTGCTCCAGGCGGTGCCATAAATGCGCTGCAGCATCTCGTTGGCGGAATCACCCCGCCAATAGGCGCCCGCCACCTTCATCAGCTTGAAGGATTTCAGTTTGCCGGTAGAGGGAACATGGGGCCCCCGGCACAGATCGATAAAGTCACCCTGCTGGTAGAGGGAGAGCTCTTCGCCGAGGGGGATGGCCTCAATGAGCTCGGCCTTGTATTTTTCGCCTTTTTCAAGGAAAAAGGGAATCGCCTCTTCCCGCGACATCACGCTGCGCACGATCGGCAAATCCTGCTTGACGATCTCCTGCATGCGCTTTTCGATCGTCACCAGATCATCGGGGCTAAAGCCCGGCGCATAGGCAAAATCGTAATAAAAGCCATTTTCGATCACCGGGCCGATGGTGACCTGGGCCTCTGGAAAAAGCTGCTGCACGGCCTGCGCCAATAGATGCGCGCTGGTATGGCGGATGATCTCCAGGCCTTCTTCGTCACGTTCGGTAATGATGGCCAGCTCGCAGTCATCATCGATCATGAACGAGGCATCAACCAGGGCGCCATTGACCCGCCCGGCCAGGGTCGCCTTGGCCAGACCGGGGCCGATATCGGTGGCGACGTCCATAACTGAAACCGGATGATCGAAGTGGCGTTGGGAACCGTCAGGAAGTGTTACAGCAGGCATATTCTTTTCTCCAGTGGTGATCCATACGAGAGACCACGTGATGTTGTTATTATGGATTCACAAATAGTAAAAGCACCGTCGTTGTCGGTGCCTTTGCGGGATATTCCGCTACTCGGGTAGAGCTTAACGGTGATTCTTAATACCGCACAGAGTAACTACCCAACAGCGTATCGCAAAAACCGTATCGATTGACAGTGTAGCCCAATCCGGCCGGGTCCCCCTCAAAACAGCGAGCGCACTTTAACCGCCCTGCCCACGGCTGTCAAAAATGCCCGCCCCGCTCAGGCGACGCTATACGTCGATTCGGGCCGAACAATCGGCAGAGAATGGTGCGCCCAGCCGATCATGCCGGCGCGCAAATTGTAGACATTCTCATAACCCCGCTGCTGCAGGAACATGCAGGCCTGGGCGGAACGCGCCCCGCTACGGCAAATGATCACCAGTTTTTCGTCGGGGCCAAACTTATCCAGCTGCAGTGGCAGGGCTGCCAATGGCAAGGGCTCTGCGCCGGATATAGTGCCTTGCAGGATCTCGCGTATTTCCCGCACATCAATGATGCGCAGGGCCTGGGATCCCTCTTCCATCCAGCCAGCGAGCTCGGGGGCATCAATCTCTTTGATCTGACCAAACATGGGCATACTCCATTCGATTACCATTTCAGCGAGGCGGGCCAATATATTAGTTTTTACTAATATTGTCTACCGGCAACCCTGGGCGTTTTGCGATGAATTTTTGATTTGGTCTAAATTTGCGATGGCCTAAAGTAGAAAACCCCGCCCCGGTGCGGTTGCATCGAGGCGGGGTCTGAAGGCTTCAGGACCATTTACGGCAAGAAGAAGTGTCTACACTCATTCTTAAAAAGTGGTAGGCGCGATTGGATTTGAACCAACGACCCCCACCATGTCAAGGTGGTGCTCTAACCAACTGAGCTACGCGCCTGAAGGCCGCACACTTTACCCAAAGCAGGATCGGGTGACAAGTGGCATTTCTATAATTATTGCCAGAAAGTAATGCCATAAAGGCTAAACGGCCTTGGCTTCCTCCATGCCCAGCGCGCTGGCCTGCACCCTGGCAATCTCATCGCGCATGCTCGCCGCCTCTTCAAATTCCAGATTCTGCGCATGCTGGTACATTTTTTTTTCCAGCTCAGTGAGTGTCTTCGCCAGCTGAGCGGGGGACATCGCGGCGTACCGCATGGCCTCCTCCGCCACCCTGGCGTATTCACCGGGTTTGGTCTTGCCGTGCCCATATCCCGACTCCATCACATCGGCGATATTTTTCTTGATCGTGGTCGGGGTGATGCCATGGGCCGCGTTATAGACCTTCTGCTTCTCACGGCGGGCCTCGGTGACATCAATGGCGGCCTGCATGGAGCGGGTAATCCGGTCGCCATAGAGAATCGCGCGTCCGCTGGCATTGCGGGCGGCACGGCCGATGGTCTGAATCAGCGAGCGCTCGGAACGCAGGAAGCCCTCCTTGTCGGCATCCAGGATGGCCACCAGCGAGACCTCGGGCATATCCAGACCCTCACGCAGCAGGTTGATACCCACCAGCACGTCAAACACGCCGAGGCGCAGGTCGCGGATAATCTCCATGCGCTCGACGGTCTCGATATCCGAATGCATGTAGCGCACCTTTACACCGTGTTCCGCCAGATAGTCCGTGAGATCCTCGGACATGCGCTTGGTCAGCGTGGTTACCAGTACCCGTTCATTGATCGCCACGCGTTTGTGGATCTCGGACAGCAGATCATCCACCTGGCGGCTGGCCGGGCGCACCTCGATCACCGGATCGAGCAATCCGGTGGGCCGTACCACCTGCTCAACAATCGCGCCGGAGTGCTCGGCCTCGTAATGGGACGGCGTGGCGGAGACAAAAATCGCCTGGCGCATCATGCGTTCAAACTCATCGAACCGCAGCGGCCGGTTGTCCAGGGCCGAGGGCAGACGAAAGCCGTATTGCACCAGGTTCTCCTTACGGGAACGATCACCCTTGTACATGCCGCCGATCTGCGGAATGGTGACGTGGGATTCATCCAGGATCATCAGGGCATCGGCCGGCAAATAATCGATCAGCGTGGGTGGCGGCTCTCCGGCCTTACGGCCCGACAGATAACGCGAGTAGTTTTCGATACCCGAGCAATATCCCAGCTCCAGCATCATTTCGATGTCGTATTTGATCCGCTGTTCCAGGCGTTGCGCCTCGACCAGCTTGTCTTCCTTGTAGAAAAAGGCCAGCCGTTCGGGCAATTCCAGTTTGATCTGCTCCACGGCCTCGAGCACGGTGGAGCGCGGTGTGGCGTAATGGGTTTTGGGATGGATCGTCACCCGCGGCAGGCGTTGCAGCACTTCACCGGTGAGCGGGTCGAAATGGGACAGGCCGTCGATCTCGTCATCAAACAATTCAACCCGTACCGCCTCCCGGTCGGAATCGGCAGGAAAGATATCGATCACGTCGCCCCGCACCCGGTAGGTGCCGCGGTGCAGCTCCACGTCATTGCGCTTGTACTGCAGCTCGGCCAGGCGCCGCAGTATCTTGCGCTGATCAATCGTCTCACCACGCGACAGGTGCAGCAGCATCTTCATGTACGACTCGGGGTCGCCCAAACCGTAAATAGCCGACACCGTGGCGACGATAATGACGTCCTTGCGTTCGAGCAGGGCCTTGGTGGCCGACAGGCGCATCTGCTCGATATGCTCATTGACCGAGGCGTCCTTCTCAATGAAGGTGTCTGACGAGGGCACGTAGGCTTCCGGCTGGTAGTAGTCGTAATAGGACACGAAATACTCCACCGCGTTGTGCGGAAAGAATTCTTTCATCTCGCCATACAGCTGGGCCGCCAGGGTCTTGTTGGGCGCCATGATCAGCGCCGGGCGTTGAATTGCCTGTATCACCTTGGCGACGGTGAAGGTCTTACCGGAACCGGTCACCCCCAGCAGCGTCTGTGCGGCCTCACCATTTTTGATGCCTTCGATCAGGGCCTTGATTGCCGCAGGCTGGTCGCCGGCGGGCTCAAAGTCCGAATGCAGTTCAAATCTTTTGCTCATACTCTTTCTTGTCTGAAGTCCAATCGAGTATATTACCGCAATAACCCATAATATGTGCCCGACACTTGAGGACCCCCGTTTGCGCAAATCGTCATTGGAGCAATTGTCTCACCGCGTTCAGAAAATCAAGCCCTCTCCAACACTCGCCATTACCGCCCGCGCCAAGGCACTCAAGGCAGCCGGCGTGGACATTATTGGCCTTGGCGCCGGCGAACCGGACTTTGACACGCCCGAGCACATCAAGCAGGCCGCCATTGCCGCCATTATGGCCGGACAGACCAAATACACCGCCGTCGATGGCACCCCCGAACTCAAGGCCGCCGTGGCCCGCAAATTTGCCCGCGACAACCAGCTTGAATACCAGGCCGGCCAGATTCTGGTCTCCTGCGGAGGCAAGCACAGCTTCTTCAATCTGACGCAGGCCTTACTGAACCCGGGTGATGAGGTGATCATTCCCGCCCCGTACTGGGTGTCCTACACGGACATGGTCATTCTGGCGGAGGGCGTGCCGGTGATCGTGGCAGCCGACATTACCGCCGGCTTCAAGATCACCCCCGAGCAGCTGGAGGCCGCGATCACCCCGCAGACCCGGATGGTGGTCATCAACAGCCCCTCCAACCCCACCGGTGTCACCTACAGCCACGCGGAACTGCGGGCACTCGGCGCCGTGCTGGAGAAGCATGAGCGGGTGATCGTGGTCAGCGACGATATCTACGAACACATTACCTGGCATCACGAGCCCTTTGCCAACATCGTTACCCTGTGTCCCGCCTTATATGAAAGATCCGTGGTACTCAACGGTGTCTCCAAGGCCTATTCCATGACCGGTTGGCGCATCGGCTACGCGGGTGGCCCAGAGTGGTTGATCCGCGCCATGAAAAAGATCCAGTCGCAAAGCACCTCCAACCCGGCATCGATTTCTCAGGCCGCGGCACTGGAGGCGCTGGATGGTGACCAATCCTGCATCCAACCCATGATCACCGCGTTCAAGCAACGGCACGACTACGTCGTCGAACGACTGAACACCATCAAGGGCGTGCAATGCCTGTCATCACAGGGCGCGTTTTACAGCTTTCCCAATTGCCAGGGGGCGATTGAGGCCCTGGGCCTGGCCGATGACATCGCCTTCGCCGAGCATCTCATCACCAATTCCAACGTGGCCTTGATACCCGGCTCCGCCTTTGGCGCACCGGGTTATATGCGCCTGTCTTTCGCCACCAGTATGGAAAATCTGGTCAAGGCACTGGACAGAATCGAGCAGGCAATCAACCAAGCCGAGCGCTAATCACGCCTTGTCCCTTGACCCATCCCAGGCACGCGGTTAACATACGCCCGCTTAAAGAGTACCGTTCCCCAGTAGCTCAGTTGGTAGAGCAGCTGACTGTTAATCAGCCTGTCCCTGGTTCGAGTCCGGGCTGGGGAGCCATATTTACTGTTCCCCCCTATTTAGTACCACTACCCCCCTATTTCGCCAGTACCCCGTATTTTCGTACCCCCCTTTCCGTACCCCGTACCGGAATTTTCCCGCAGTGACTGCCAAAGCAGCGGCCGCCATTTTCGTCGCGTGATCGGCAGAGCGTTCAGCCACACCTCACAGTCAGCCACCGAAGTCAGGCCCAGCCCATTCAGCAATCTCCGCCTGGTGCATCATTAGATGCATTAATGCCCAATAGGATGGATTTGATGATTCAGCAGCCAGGGTGCCTGAGCCACATTTGTACCGGGCGTATAGTATGCTTAAGTCTCTACGCCAACCCAGGAGCGGCCCATGACCCCGAGCAAAATGCAGAGCAGATGGCCTGCGTGATTAAAGATAAGCAGCCTAACCGCCGATCAATACAACGTGTTATTTTCAGCGCCACATAAACTCCAACCTATCTCCCTGGCAATGCCTTTTTTTTCTCGACGCCCTCTGTTTTTCACCGCCTATCTGCTGTTAGGGCTGTTATTGGCCGTTTACCTGACGGGTAATGATAGTTATGCCGATGACACGCCGGAGCCGGTCGACAAGGTCATGCAAAAATTACTCGACGAAGAGTACATTCCCTACGCCGATAATAACTCCTGCGGTGATGAGGACATTGATGAAGACGACCTGCCAGACAATCACACCGAACAGGCCTATGACAATGCGCGTATGGCATTTCTATTCGGCCAGTTTGAGGTTGCCTTTGCAGCCTGGCAGCCGCTGGCAGATGAGGGTTATGCCAAGGCGCAGGCGGCACTGGCCTGGATGTATCACACCGGAAACGGTGTCCCCAAGAATGTCGGCATCGCATTTACGTGGTATTTAAAGGCGGCAAAACAGGGCCATGCCATTGCGCAAAATAATCTGGCGGCGATGTACGAAGATGGTCTGGGTACCGCGGTAAACTATAAGGCAGCGGCCCGCTGGTACCGGGAATCCGCAGACGCCGGCTATTCCTTCGCGCAATACAATCTCGGGCGACTGTATGCGGAAGGTCTGGGACTCAAGCAAGATCTGGATGAGGCCAGGTACTGGTGGCGTATTGCCGCGCGCCAGGGCGTAAAAAAGGCGACAGAGACACTCGCCCTGCTGGAGAACCAATCCATGCCAATGGCCGAAGAATCAAAACCACCCGCCGTCGCCCATGCGCCCTATCATGCAAACCCGGTCGCCAAGGGCCTGGCATGGATTAAGGAACAGCAAAACAGCCACTACACGATTCAGCTCGCCAAAAACAGCGACATGGACGGAATATTAAAGCTCGCCGCTTCTGCCCAGCTGGAGCAATCGATGGTGAAATTCACGGCCACGGACAGCGGCGGCAAAGAGTGGCATTACCTGATTTATGGCAGCTTCCCCAGCTTCCAGAAGGCCGAACAGGCCCGTAGAGTGCTGCCGTCCTCCTTCCGTAAAGGCTCACCCACTCTGCGTCGGTTTAGCGAAATAAAGCAGCTGCTGCAGAAATAGCCCGGTCTGGCGTTTCACCGAAAGCATCACGCACCACCAAACCCCATCAGGAGTTAACCCGGACCGTTCATGAATGTCTGTCTGGCACTGTTTGTGCTTTCTGTCGTTAGACGTGCGAAACACTACAAACTAAGGATAAGGAGAAAAACATGTCGCTCAAACTACAGGAAAGACGCCAAACGTCCGATCGTCGCACCGGAGAGGATCGCCGTAGCTGGGAATGCCAGCTGGATTTCCCCTATGTAGACAGCCACGGCTCACTGGTTATTGAAGATCGGCGCCAGATTGTAGAACGTCGGATCTGCTACCCCGAGCACATTCAGGGCGATCGGCGTAACAGGGTCGCCCCGAAAACGACAATTAATTGACGTCAGAATATCTGCCATGACGGGTTTTGATCGGTTAACGACGGCCTCAAGATAGAATAACACCCGCATATCGGGCCCGAATAGGGCGGGAAGAAAGGCGTTGTCTTTGGGCTTAGCCTTCGATGAATCGCGTTTCGGTCATCTCGCCTTCCGTGTCGACATGCACCTCTTTCACTGACGGCATACGGGTCACGATATAGCCGGCCATCAGTGAGGCCAGCGTGTCATTTTCGACCTCAATGGCATCGGCAATGCGGCTTGCCGCGATCTGACAGCGCTGCTGAACAGTCGGCGCCTCCACCCACTGTCGATCCATCTGCCAGCCCTTACTCATATCTTCATCCATTTTTGCGAAGAACGATGCACCATCCCGGGTGATGGCATCGGGAATGGTGATTGAGTAGGTATTGGTTTCAACAACGACTTTAAGATCCACAATCTAATCCTTGGCTTTGGCGAGAACAGGTATTTTACCGCGATAGAAAATCGATGAACAAGCCGGTATTTCAAGACCACCGATAAGTGGCTGTAACCACATTACCTTTATTTTCATAGGTAATGTCATCGCAAATAGAATGCAGCAGCTGAATACCCCGGCCGGAGTGCCCTAGATTGCTTTCCAGCGAAGGTGTGCCTTTTTCATAATCGAAACCACGACCGCTATCCTCGAAACGGATCGTCAGGACGCCGCCATCTTCATCAGGTTGGTGACTGATATCGACAATAATATTGCCCTCGGAAAGAGTCGCTAATTTTTCCGCGCGCTCCATGTAATATTTTGCAAAACCGTCGGCGGTTTGTTTGAGTTTGGAATCCAGGCCTAAAATCCCGTGATCCAAGGCATTGGAAAACAATTCCGAGAATACCGTATAAAGCTGCTGGCGCTGACCTCGCAAGCCCTGCATATCACAGACCGATTTAATCAATAAGGGTAAGGGATCAAAACTGCTCATCAGTCGCGCGCCCAACTGCATTGAAAGACTCCACGTTGCCGATGGCTGTGCAGGATCTGCTTCGCGTTCACCATTATCCTGGTGAATAGTCGCTTCAAGCTGAGGCTGATCATATTGAATTTCAATCAGCGTCATATCATCATGCTGGTCCGCACCGGCAGTAAAACTGGCCAAAGCTGCACGGACATCGTCAAATAAATCCTCAGACCGGTTACTGTCTACAAAGATCTTTTCCAGTCGCTGGCTGCCAAACATCTCGCCCGCAGGATTGGCGGTCTCCGTAATACCGTCCGAATGAATAAAAATTCGATCATGCTGGCGCATTTCGATCACATCTACCTGGCGATTAAAACTTTCATTACCTATGACGCCTAGTGGCAGGTGCTGCGACGGTACCGTGCGCACAATCTCCTGTTCTTCTTCGCCGTAAATAAATACCGCCGGTATGCCACCGTTCCAGACCGACATGGTATGGCTGCCTGGATTGATATCAACCACACATGCCGCAAGAAACATGTCCGTCGGTAAAATTGTAGTTAGTTTGATGTTGATTTCGGTCACGATCTCGGCAATGGAATATCCTTTTGCCGTCATGCCATAAAACACACTGGAGACCGGCAGCGCGCCTATAGCGGCAGCCAGACCGTGTCCCGTAAAATCCCCCAGCAAAACATGCAGGCCGCCCGATGGCTTTTCTGCCACCATCAGGATATCGCCCGAAAACAATGACATCGGTGACAACATGGATTTTATGTAGGGTAAATCCAGGGCGCCGGTTTCGAGGATATTGTTAAACAGCCGTTTGGCTAACTGCCGCTCGCGATCAAGACGTTTTTGATGTCTAGCCAGCTCATTACGTTGCTGTTGGGTTGTGTTATAGAGTTCGCGTATGCGTAACAGCGCATCAATACGTGCCTGCAATAACACACGGTTATACGGTTTGGTCAGGAAATCATCGCCGCCGGATGCCACACACTTCGCCAGGCCTTCACTGTCAGTGGTCGCGGTTAAAAAAATGACCGGCACAAAAGTGTCACCGCTGATCGACTTGATCTCCTGAGTCGCCTCATAACCATCCAGTTTGGGCATCTTGATATCCATCAGAACCAGATCAGGCTGTTCAGAACGAAAAATGTCGACGGCCTGCTGACCATCGTCGGCGAGCAATACCTGGTAACCCTGTTTTTCAAGAATGGCCTGGAGAATCAGGCGATTTGGTACGTCATCATCCGCAACAAGCACTTTAAGCGCATTGCTGTCTTTGGTGATGGTTTTTTGCTTGCCGGTTACAGCATGAGATGAATTCATAAAGCCACTGGAATGTCATGTAGCTCGCAGCTTACGGCAGACTTTTCAAACACTGGTGTTGTGCCCTGTCGTGTCACGTCAAGCACACAATACTTGCCTGAGTCATTTGGCTCACGCCATCTTAAACAGGCTTTGGAAATTGGCGACCGTTAAGATGTTTTTAATATCCGGCGAGCATTTGATAATGGTGATATCAGCCTCGTTACCGCCAAGGTATTCCCTCATCATCAGCAACATTCCAAGCGCTGAGCTATCCATATAGTTGGCATTACCCATATCGATGACAAAGGCCTTCTTATCTCCTGGGCCTTTATGGTAATAACACTCACGAAACTCATTTTGCACTGCAAAATCAAACCGCCCACTAATCTTGATATTGACTGTTTTAGCGTCGGCTAAAACATCAGATGTAACCGGCATTCGAGCTCTCCATTGATTCGTCGCAGGGCAACACCACCCCGCTATCTCGGTATAGGCTAACACGTATTCGCGCGAAACCTAATGCCCTATCGACCGTTTCTATCCTAACTTTAAGTGCCTCAATGGTGATCCTATATAGCCGAAAAGATGGCCGCTCTGCCTACTATGCTGAATCCAACAAGCTGCGCCACTATCGGCATCCGGAGCCGGCATCAGGAACAGCGAAACGCCCCGCGATCACTGCCGCGGGGCGTTAAACTGACTAATTTTTGACCGCTTCCATTTCAATCGACAGCATTACTTCGTCGCCCACCGCCGGTAGGCCGTATTCAATCCCGAAGTCCGAGCGTTTGAGCTGGGCCGTCGCATTAAAGCCGCAGACCTCTTTCTTGTTGAAGGGATGCACACCGCAATTAATGCTGTCCACATCCAGGGTGACGGGTTTCGTCACGCCTTTGATGGTGAGATCCCCCATCAGGGTTGCGCCTTTTCCTTTAAAGGTCACCTTCGTGGACTTGAAGGTGATTTCCGGGAATTCGACAACATTAAAAAAGTCCGGGGAACGCAGATGATCGTCACGCTTTTTAAAACCGGTATCGATCGAGGCGGCCTCGATCATGATACTTACCTCACCGGTGCCCTTGGCCTGATCCATGCTGAGAGTGCCCGTGGTATTACCAAAGCGGCCATGCAGGGTGGAAAACCCGAGATGGTTGACGGTGAAATTGGGATAGGTGTGGGTTGGATCAATGGTGTAGGACGCCGCCATTCCAGTGACCGGCAACAGCAACGCAACACTCAGTAACAATAGCTTTTTCATTTAGCTCTCCTTGGTTATTACATGGTTATTACATTAGTTTTTACATGGACTCTTTACATTGCTTATAAACAATAAGTAATGGTTATACATCATAAAGACAATGCATAAATAAAATTCGGGCTTCAGAAGCTCACTGGCCCGGCGGCACGCCAGGCCAACCATACGGCGGGTATCACCGGCAGCAGACTTATCAGGCCGGTGACGACCAGTCTCAACCAGGGCCGCTCGACATTGACCGGTGGCCACCAGGCAACCAGGGGTATGATCGCCAGGCATAACAGCACCCAGGCTGAGAGCTGCGCATAAACCGTCGCTGCCGCGCCAATCAATAGCAGGGGTGTCGCGGCGGCAAAAAGACCGAATGCACCCAAGTGACCAAGGCCCGACTTAGGCTCCCACAAGGCCTTTGTGAATAGGCCGATCACCAGCAGGGCGCCCACCGCCGCCGTCACCGAAAAGGCCAATTGGGCGTATAGCGCGGAGGCGGCGATCATGGTCGTCACGGCCGTTCCCACCCCCAGAGCCAGGATGCTTGCCGCCTGCGCGGTCGATCCCTGCACCCCTTTTCTACCGGCCATTGCCAAAAACGCCGCGCCCACCACGCCAACATACAGGCTAACCCGCGCCAACATCGGCCAGGCTTCAGCGATCTCCTGTCGCGCGAAGACCGGCCAGACCACCCAGTCGACAGCGGCCACCAGCAACAAGGCCGGCACCATTATCGTGAGGGTGGTAACGAGGGTGGCCTGTCCGCTGGAGCCCGGTAGCCGTCCGCGCACCCAGTCCAGCAGCAATGCCACAAAGGGCAGGCACAGGCTGCCCAGAATAATCTTTCGGGTCGAAGTCATCGGTTGAAAGGCCAGTCCCGTGGTCAGCATCACGGTGGTGATCAAACCTGCAATGATCGCCAGACCCGCGGCAATCACACCCAGCCGCCGCAACAACAGCCCGATGACCAGGGCCACGATAAAGGGCGCGACCGCCGCCTGCACCCCCGGATTTGCAAGGAAATCGTTCATGGCTAGCCCGTATGGCTTCCGTCGCACCAGGGTTTGTTTGCAGTCTTCCCACAACCACAGATGTAGACCGATTCATCCGTCGCCGCCTTGTACGCCAAAGGTTCCTTACCCGGATACTGGCTATGACTGCCATCGCAATACGGTGCTGTCTTGGTGTGCCCACATTGGCAGATATAGACTGCCTCGCCGGCTTTTAGGCTGGCAACGTAAGGTTTTCCATTGGTGTACATTAATATTTTTCCCCGTATGTCAGCATGATGAACGTATCAGTAGCGCGACACATTCGTAGAGAAACTGAGAATAATCAATCCATTAGCCGGATGAAAGTACAAAGTTTTGAGCAAATCATTCAAATTTGTTGATCAGCACCCAGAATGCAATTCAATTCGCGCGCGCAAGCGGCCGCTAAACCTAGCATTGATCCAGCATTAAACGGAAATCGGATGACCATCACCCACCAATCCCGGCCCTATCGACGCCTCGCCTTGAACCAAGCCTTCGCATTGTCTATCGCAGTGTGTGGTCTCATTCTCGCTGCGCTGCTGCCCGCTGCGGCGTTCGGCATGATAACGACCGGGGATTCGAACCGGAAGCTCACGGCCCCTTCCGACCCCATCCTCATTAAACGGATCGTTGATTTCAACAGCAACACCCTCTCCGAGCAACGCACACGTTTTCTTGAGGCTGAAAAGGCCTTAAGCCTGAATCAGACGGATAAATTCCACAAGCTGCTGCCAACGCTCACCGATTACCCGCTGTACCCCTATCTGCGGTATCTGGACATGAAAGAACGCCTGCAGCACCTCTCGGCCGATGAGATGGCTCACTTCCTCCGCGAGTATGAATCGTTACCGGTCAGTGATTTTCTGCGAAAAAAATGGTTGCGACTCAAAGCCCGACAGGGCGACTGGCAACAATTTCTGGCTTTTTACACCCCACAAAACAATATCCGACTGCAATGCCATTATCTGTACGCGCTCATCCAGACCGGTCAGGCCGAGCAGGCCTATCCCGAGATTGAGGCGCTCTGGCTGACGGGACGTTCCCAGCCGGGTAATTGTGACCGTGTCTTCGACCACTGGCAGGCCGCCGGAAAGCAAACCACAGAACGGATCTGGCAGCGACTGGAACTCGCCCTCCAGGCCGGCCATCGCACCCTGGCACGCTACCTGATTAACGCGCTTCCGGGTCAGGATCAAAAGCTGGCCCGGCTGTGGGTCAAACTTCACCACAAACCCCAGCTGCTCGATAAATATCGGCAACAGATCATCGCCAGCCAGCACGTCATGGTGCCCAACATCTTCACCAACATCATCCGACGCGTGGCGGGCCAATCTCCACAGGCCGCCGCCGATCTCTGGTTTGGCATCGCCACCCAAGTACCCGTCGATGCCGCCAGTCAATATGCCATGCTGCAATCGCTGGCCATCGCCCAGGCGCGCAAACAGCTACCGGGCGCCGAGGACTGGTTTTCACTCGTCCCCGACCAGCATCTCACCGAACTTGCGCGCGAATGGCGTGTCCGCTCCGCCCTGCGCCAATCACAGTGGTCGCTGGCACTCACGGCCCTCAACGCACTCACCCCGGAACAGCAGCGCGATGATCGTTGGCAATACTGGCGTGCACGCACCAACGAAGAACTCAACGATACCGAAACAGCCATGGTGCATTTCCGCGCCCTGGCCCAACAACGCAGTTATTATGGTTTTCTCGCCGCCGACCGGCTCGGTCTGCCCTATGCCCTTGACGGCCAGGTGCAGGAAACCCGTGCTGGCGTGTTATTTGAACTCAGCCAACGCCCCGGCATATTACGCGCCCGTGAATTTTTACAGCTAAAGCGTATGACCTATGCGCGCCGGGAATGGCGCGAGGCCACCCAGACATTGTCAAACCATGAACGCGTGAACGCCGCCAAACTGGCGCAGCACTGGGGCTGGTTTGACCAGTCAATCCTCACCATGGCCAGCACAGACCAGCGTGATGACATCGCCCTCCGCTTCCCCCTGCTGCACCAGGAAAAGGTGCTGAGTCACTCTGAGCAGGCCGACATCAACCCCGCGTGGACCTATGGCGTGATCCGTCGGGAAAGCGCCTTCATGCAGGACGCACGCTCCTCAAAAGGCGCACTGGGCCTGATGCAACTCATGCCTGCCACCGCGCGCGACATCTCCCGCTTCCTGCCGAAAAAATATCGCGGCAAACCACAGCTAACCCATGCGGATACCAATCTCGCCTTTGGCACACACTATTTGCAGAAAATGTTGAAACGCTTCGACGGGCAGACGGTGTTGGCCACTGCGGCCTACAATGCCGGCGCACGACGCATCACAGGATGGCTGCCCACAGAGTCAGCACTGGATGCCCAACGCTGGATAGAAACCATCCCCTTCAAGGAAACACGAGACTACGTCACCAGCGTGCTGGCCTTCACCATCATCTATGCCGATCGACTCGGGATTGAACAAACCCGGCTCTCGCAGAGCATGCCGGCCATCGCGCCGCAAAAGACACTGTAGCTGTCGATAGTCCGACAGCGATAGTCGGCCATCCAAAAAAATACCGCCACTGAATCGATGAACAGAGTGTTCGACGAATCAGCAGCGGCATGTTCAGGCAAATTAGGTATAGCGTCGTCCCGCGTCTTGAACCATGCGTTCAAGTGGAAGCCCAGGTGATGTATCAGGATTTCTGCACGCGGCAGAGATGCGCAACAACATCATTCAAAAGGCCCCAGATTTAGCGAGTTGGGTCAGAAGACGAATCCAGGACGACACTCACTATTAAGACTAGTCAGGATTCTCGAATAGACAAGACCAAAACCCGAACTAATTTCTAAGACCCCAATTCATAACAGAATTTAATTTTTTACAGTGCAACCGCGACTCCACACGCAACATTATTCATCCGCAAATACCCACGACCTGCACCGATCGTAATATTTATTTTCCCTAAGTTTATCCAACATCAAGATAAAATGACGCGCCTCAAGTTGATGCGCCTCAACTTGAGGCATCTCAACTGCAGATCGCAATTTGTTTTTCGATGCGCCTGGCGGAGATCGGCATCGAGGTCTTCAGGGGCTGCGCAAACAGTGATACCCGAAACTCCTCAAGCATCCATTTCAATCGGGATAATTCGGCCTGAAAGGAAACCGCATTGGCTTGACCGCAAAGCCGCAGATAGGCCTCGGCCAGCGGCCGGATCTGTGCCAGCTTCTCCGCATCGCCTGCCGGCGCGGCAGACAGTTTCTGCAGGCGCGCATCCAGGGCCTGTAGATAACGGGGCAGATGCTGCAGCCATTCAACAGGCACCGTGTGTAAAAAATCGGTGGGCATCAGGCCAGCCAACTGCTCGCGCACATCATCTCTGGAATGGACGGGAAATGTGCCGGCCTGTTGTTTGAAGCGTTGAATAACCGTCTGATAGGCGGCCAGAATATCCGCCACCATCTGGCAAAGCTGCTTTGTCTCCGACATCAATGGCTTGCCACGTTTCAGGCAATCGAGAAACTGTTGCTCGGTGCGTACCGAATGTTCCGGCATTTCGGAAAAAAAACTGCGCGTCAGAATCAGGTTGAGCAGCCCCTGTTTCAGATCCTCACATGAACCCAGTGTAGAATAGATCAGACACATCGAATCAATGGCTGGCAGGTTGCGCATGACATATTTCACCTCCTTCGCATGACACAGTGTCACCAAGCGGCGCAAACCTGCACGCTGCGCATCCTGCGCCCGTTGCAGGGAATCCATCAGCTCAACCCCGACCGAATCCTGCTTATCCACTACTGCAGGAAACAGCAAGTAGCGATGTCCACCGCGATCAACTTCGACGGACTCCGGGAGATCACCAAATTGCCAGTCAGTCACTCCCGACTCGGGCCATTTCACATCAACCGCCAGCTGTTTGATTTCACCGGCGGCCCGTGCAGAGAAACGCCGCTGCAAGTCCTTTAGCGAGCGCCCTGCTCCCAATTCTTTCCCGTTGTGATCGAGCACCGAAAAACGCATGCGTAAATGCTCCGGCAACAGCTCAGGACGCCAGTCACTGGCTTTCAGCGGGATCTGCTTTTCGGCCTTGATCAGCTGAGACAGCCTGCCAATAAGGTCGTCACGCTCGGCACAGTCAACACGCTTGAAATCATCCTGCAGCTTGTGGACGACACGTTCACTAAACTCGGGTATGGGCACGAGCTGCTTGCGAACACTTTTCGGCAGACCTTTCAACAGGGCCGTTACTTTCTCGGCGATAAATCCCGGCACCAGCCAGGCAAAGGCGTTTTCATCCAGCTGGTTCAGCGCGCCGAGCGGGATCACGACGGTCACCCCATCGTCCTCTTCACCGGGACTAAAGCAGTAGCGCAGTTTAAACGGCGCATTGTTGACCCGGATTTCCCCGGGATAATCCGCATTGGGCGAGGCACCCCCAGCGGAGAACACATCCTCGCGGGATAGCCTGAGAATATCCGGGCTTTTGCGCTCGATCTTTTTCCGCCACTTCTCAAAAGACGCATGGCTAAATACCGTAGCGGGAATGTGTCGGTCAAAAAATCGAAACAGGGTTTCATCATCGACCAACACATCGGGGCGCCGTGTTTTTGATTCCAACTGGCGCGCCTCATTAAACAGCGCCTGATTATGTGCAAAAAAGGCGGCCTGGGTACGATAGTTTCCCTGCACCAGGGCCTCGCGAATAAACAGCTCCCTCGACACCGGTGGATTTATCGGCCCGTAATGCACGCTACGCCGTGCCTGTAATATCAGCCCATAAAGGCTAACGGTTTCATAGGCCTTCACCGAACCCTGCTTTTCACTCCAGTGCGGCTCACTGTAGTTGCGTTTCACCAGATGCTGGGCAGTGGACTCTATCCATTCCGGTTCGATACGGGCATTGTGCCGTGCAAACAGTCGGCTGGTCTCAACCAGCTCCGCGGACATCACCCAGGTCGGCGACTTTTTTGCCAGACCTGAGCCCGGAAATAGCAGGAATTCCGTATTTCTGGCCCCGAGATAACGGGCAATGTTTTTGCGTTTTTCCGAGGGCTGGCTGTCATCCGGTTCACGCTTCACACCGATATTACCCAGCAGTCCCGACAGCAGCGACTGATGTATCGCCGGATAGGCCGCTGGCGTGGTATTGATCTTCAGCCCCATGCCCTTTACCAGGCTACGCAATTGCAGATAGGTTTCCGACCAGTCACGCAGACGTGTATAAGACAGAAAGTGCTGTTTACAGTATTGCCTCAACTTATTTTGCGTCAGATGTTTGTTGCGATCCGCGTAGTTTTCCCACAGATTCAATAGCGCAACAAAATCCGAGCTCTCATCGAGAAACTGTTTGTGTTGTTCATCGGCCTTTTGCTGCTTGTCAACGGGGCGCTCTCGCGGATCCTGCACACTCAAGGCGCTAACCACCAGTAATACCTCGTTGAGACAATTCAGCTCTTCCGCCGCCAGCACCATGCGCCCCAGTCGCGGGTCAATGGGCAAGCGGGCCAGCTGATTTCCGATCTGCGTCAGTTTGCGTTTTTCATCAATGGCGCCGAGTTCCAGCAACAGCCTGAATCCGTCATTAATGAATCGGGAGTCCGGTGGATCGATAAAGGGATATTGATCCGGATCACCCAGCCGCAACTGACGCATCTGCAATATGACGGCGGCCAGATTGGTGCGTTGAATCTCGGGCTGTGTAAATTCCGGGCGTGTCTTGAAATCCGTCTCGGAATAGAGGCGGATGCAAATGCCATCGCTCAGGCGGCCGCAGCGCCCGGCCCGCTGATTCGCACTGGACTGTGCAATGGGCTCCACCGGCAAGCGCTGTACCTTGCTTCGATAGCTGTAGCGACTGATGCGCGCGGTTCCCGGGTCAACGACATAGCGAATGCCGGGCACGGTTAATGAGGTCTCGGCGACATTGGTCGCCAGGATAATGCGTCGTCGGCCGGTCTGTTTAAACACCCGATTCTGTTCATTGGCGCTCTGCCGGGAGTACAGGGGCAGGATATCCGTGTGCGCAGGATGATGTTTTCTCAGTGCCTCGGCGAGTTCCCGGATCTCTCTTTCGCCGCTGAGAAACACCAGAACATCACCCCTGAGTTGCTGGCTATTGTCGTGCTGCACCAGCTCATCAATGGCGGCGGTTATCCGCTGGTTTAAATCGGCCTCGTCATCCTCGGCGGGCTGATAACGAATCTCCACCGGGTAACTGCGACCGGAAACCGTGATCACCGGCGCATTATCAAAGTGTTTTGAAAACCGTTCGGTATCAATGGTGGCCGATGTGATGATCACCTTTAAGTCGGGGCGCTTTGGCAGCAGCTGTTTCAGATAACCCAGCAGGAAATCGATGTTCAGGCTGCGCTCATGGGCTTCATCAACAATCAGGGTGTCGTACTGGGCGAGATAGCGATCCGTTTGCAGTTCCGCCAGCAACATGCCATCCGTCATCAGCTTGATGAGTGACGAGGCCTGCGTATGATCGGAAAACCGCACCTTAAAACCGACCGCCTCACCGAGCGGGGTATTGAGCTCCTCGGCAATGCGCGCCGCCACACTGCGCGCGGCAATCCGCCGTGGCTGTGTATGACCGATAAACCCCTTGGTGCCACGGCCCAGCTGCAGGCAGATCTTCGGCAGCTGCGTGGTTTTTCCGGAGCCGGTCTCTCCGGCCACAATCACTACCTGATGATGTTCGATGGCCTCGGCAATTTCCTCGCGCCGCTGGGAGACCGGCAATGTGTCGGGAAAATTGAGCGGTGGGATACTGTTCCTGCGCTGCTGGCTGCGGGACTGGGAGGCCTCAATGCTGCTGGTCAACAGTGCCAGCTGCTTCTCGACAGCCTCTGCCGTATTCGACGCCGACGGTTTATCGGCCTGTAACTTCGCGGCCTGCAGCACACGCCGCAACGACTGATGAAACGAGTGCTGATCGCAGCTCATGCAGGCATTGATGGCCGCGGGTAGCTGTTGCAGAATTTTATGCATAAAACCGACGTCTACTTTACGAAATGATTAAATACGGAACTGAATGCTTCGGTGTTTCACCGGCTCTCAGGCCGGTTCCTCGGCTTTGACACGACACCACAAGGCCTCCCAGGCATTGAGATCCTGCCCGGCAATACTGATACCCTGTTGTTGCGCTATTTGTTGCGCTATGGCCTCCATCTGCGCAAAGCGGCATTCGGATTTTCGATTGGCCTGGCGCAGGGCCGTTCCGAGTGGCGCAGGGCGGCCATGATATCGCGTAATGTCTCGATATGACTCAAGCTATAAATCCTTACTTATTGATTCATTGTGTGATTCTTTAGAGGGGGCGTTTTTATATCATTGATGGTGTCCCGATCACCACAAAATTGTATAAAAAATAGCCTTCAGCGGCATCCACAGCGGACGATAGTAACCGGAGAGAGAGGATTTTCTGACCATGCAAGACACGCCGTTCAAACCCTGCCACCCTATCGCCCTGCTCCTGCTGACACTGGCCCTATGGCTGCCATTACAGGCCGTAGCGGAGGAACTGGACGCCCTGCAGGAGGGCCAGCAGGCCTTCAACCGGGGGGATTACATCGCGTCATTTTCACTCTGGTCGACCCTCGCAACCCAGGGACACGCCGATGCCCAGGTATTTGTTGGGCTTTCGTACGAGAATGGCTGGGGCACACCCAAAAGTGTCAGCCTGGCCGAGGTCTGGTATCAGAAGGCGGCCCGCAACAATAATGTCACCGGCCAGTATTTACTGGGTCTGCGCCTGCTCAGCGGCACGGGCCTGGATCGGGCCAGGGGCCTGATGTGGTTGCAACAGGCGGCGGCCAATGGTGATGGTTCGGCGCGGCAATTCCTCGACAAGGGCGAATCACGCGGCTGGTTCACCGGACTCATACCTGACGACACACCCGCCAACGAAGCGGCCATGCTGGCGTCCCCGCCCACCTTACCACCTGTCTCGATGGCAAAACCGGCCGACTCCCAGAGCATTGCATTGATCGATTAAGGTGTTTTCACAGGCCCTTTTCACAAGCCCTGAGACAACCCTTTCGGCAGCGCACTTTCCGACAGTCCCCTTCCCGACCCCTGCCAGTCTCACCGTAATCCACGCGGGTCAACGGCGCATAATCCCGATAGACTATCTCGGTAGACTATCCGGTAGAATAGATGTCGGATTCAGCGTCACGACTGACCGTTGATGCCGCGCGTATCGCCTGTAAACAGCCTCCTAGCCCATAACAAATATACAAAACATCATGATGACTCTCGTACTCGCGTCCACCTCACCCTACCGTAAAACCCTGCTCGAGCGCCTCGGCCTGGACTTTGAAACGGCGGCGCCGCAGACCGATGAAACCGCCCTGGCCGGGGAAACCCCCGAGGCACTGGTGACACGCCTGGCCGAGGCCAAGGCGCGGGCGGTGGCTCCACAGTACCCCGACGCCCTCATTATCGGTTCGGATCAGGTCGCCGTGCTGGATGGCAAGATCCTTGGAAAACCGGGCAACCACGAGGCCGCCACGCAGCAATTGCGCCATGCCAGCGGGCGCAAGGTAAGCTTCCTGACCGGTTTATGTCTACTCAATACCCGCACCCAACAGGCGCAGGTTAGACTGGTGCCCTTTTCCGTCGTGTTCCGCGCATTAAGCGAGTCGCAGATTCAGTATTATCTGCACCAGGAAAAACCCTATGACTGCGCCGGCAGCTTCAAGTCCGAGGGTCTGGGTATCAGTTTATTTGAGCGGCTGCAGGGTGACGATCCCAATGCATTGGTTGGGCTGCCACTCATTGAGTTGATCCGCTGCTTGGCCGCCGAAGATGTGGACGTGCTCTCCTCCCGTGCGGATATCGCAGGTTAGCGCGACTGATTGAAGACCAATTCCTGTATCAGTGGCGTACAAATCACATCCAGGGCCTGTTTCATCTGGCTACCTGAAATCACCATGCTGTTCGGGCGCGACATATAGGCGCCATCAATCCGTTTGAGCAATTCAGGAAAATCGTAACGGCGCGGATCCCGAAAACGGATCACCACCAGACATTCGTGTGCTTCCGGAATTTCCGTGGCGATAAATGGATTCGACGTATCAACAATCGGCACACGCTGAAAATTGATATCCGTCACCGAAAACTGGGGCACGATAAAGTGGATGTAGTCCTGCATCCTTTCGATAATGTGTCTCGAGGTTGCCTCGCTTGAATAGCCTCTGGTGTGTTTGTCATGGATTATTTTCTGCATCCATTCAAGATTCACCACCGGCACGACACCCAGCAACAAATCCACATACTGGGCAACATCAACCCCTTTGTTATATTCCACATTACGGCGTTCATTGATGACCTGCGGATTATGTGAGGCGCTCATGCTACGCCGACTCCATTTATCGGCAACCACACCACCATGCAGCCCTTCATAGAACAACAGGTCTGTGTCTTTTGGCAGTTCCTCCATCTCAGAGAAACATCCCTCCGGCACACCTGAGCCGGCACTGGCCTCACAACTGACATAGCGACGATATTGCCCCGAGCCGGTGCTTGCGTATGACTCAAACAGGGACTCCAGTAAATCAAACCGATTTACCTCTGGCCCATACGGACTTAGCACCTCACCCGCGGCCTGTTTCTGTTCCAGCACAGACTGCATCTCTTCCCGGTCATAGCGACGAAAACATTCGCCGGCGACAAAGGCCACCGTTAATTTTTCACGCAGAAAGATATATTCAAATGCACGCTTAACAACCGTCGTACCCGCCCCAGAGGCCCCCGTGACTGCAATAATAGGATGTTTTTTCGACATGGCCCCTCAACACTTTTTTCGTATTTCGTATAAGGAATAATGCTGGCGCTAACGCATTGGGCTGGTATTATTCTGCAGGCCAATGTTGTTGGATATGACATTCGCCATGGTAACGCCAATGCGATCAGCAAACCGATCCAGATAGTTCGGCCTTGCCGTGAAGTCGACGATGTTTTCTTCGCCGATAATTTCACGCGCCACATAACTGGCGCTACCGAGACCATCCACCAGGCCGAGTTTGACGCTCTCTTCTCCGTTCCAGAACAGACCGGTAAAGATTTGTGGTGAATCAGAAAGACGCTCGCCGCGCCCCGCCTTCACCGACTCAATGAACTGACGATGCACCGTATCCAACAGGCTCTGCACATGTGCCACCTCATCCTTTTTCAACGGTGAGAATGGGTCCAGCACGCCCTTGTGTTTACCGGCGGTCATCAGGCGACGTTCCACCCCGAGCTTTTTGATCGCCTCTTCAAAACCAAAGCCATCCATCAATACACCAATGGAGCCCACGATACTGGCCTTATCCGCATAAATCTCATCCGCCGCCGCCGCAATATAGTAACCGCCCGAGGCGCATATATCCGTTACCACGGCGTAGAGTTTGGTGTCGGGGTACTGTTCCCGTAGCCGGATGATTTCGTCATAGACGTAGCCCGATTGCACCGGGCTACCACCAGGGCTGTTGATACGTAACAATACCGCCGCGGTTTTTTTGTCCTTAAACGCGGCGCGCAGGGCACCGACCAGATTATCGGCACTGGCCTGTGTGTTTGCCGCAATCACGCCTTCCAGATCCACCAGGGCGGTATGTTTTGCCGATTTGAGCGTGCCCTTATTCCAGTCGCTGGGGATGTAAAAAAAGATCACGAACAGATAGATGAAAAACAGGGACTTGAAAAAGATGCTCCAGCGTCGTGCACGGCGCTGCTCGTTAATGGCGGCAAAGGCCAGCCGGTTCAAGGTGTCCTTCTCCCAGCTCCCACTCCGGGCATCGGCTGGCGAGTGCGGATTTTCTGCGTTTTGCGACGGGCTGGATTCCACCTTTTTCCCGGAGGTCCACACATCCTTGTCGCTGCTTCCCGGCGCCACGTTTTCAGCCGCAGCCTGTCTGCCGGTATCCGCTGATTTATCGTTATCTGACATGTTGTACCCTTTTTGCCCGTAGTTAGGCCTTGGTTTAGCGTTGGTTATCCCGTGTTATCCGGCTTTCTGTTTTACGTTATCGCTTTTGTTTTACGTTGTCGCTTTATTGAGGCGTGTTCGAAATGCGTCTTAATAATTTAAGCACAGAGTGTATCCGCCAGTGTGAAGGACTCCGCCTGATTCAGCCATATTTTTCGGTGGTATTTTTGAGCGGCAGAGACTGCGCCGCCAACCATGCCGGTAATTCCGTGATCGCCGACAGACAGGCCAAGGGGCCACAGGCCAACAGTCGATCCCTGGAATGCACGCCGTAATCGACGCCCAGACTGGCCGTGCGAGCCGCATTGGCCATCTCCAGATCATATTCGGTATCACCAATCATTAAGGTCTGGTCGATGTCCACGCCGGTGACCTCCATGATCTCCTGCAACATCTGCGGGTTGGGTTTAGAACAGGTCTCATCGGCACAGCGTGTGGTAATGAAATATTCACCAAATCCGGTACTTTGTAAGACCCGGTCCAGGCCTCGGCGCCCCTTGCCCGTGGCGACCGCCATCAGATAGCCCTGCTCATGCAGCTGTTGCAATACACAGGCAGCGCCTGCAAAAGGTTCGCAGGGGTCATCCGCAAAAAAGTGGTAACGATATCGATCGACTAGGGCCAGGTGTAGCTGCTCCGGCTCATCGGGCAGCAGGCGGTGAATCGCCTCCCGCAGCCCCAGGCCGATGATGTCGCGAATCTTTTCACGCGCCATTTCCGGTAGCCGGGCATCCGCCATGGCGCGCTGCATACTGGTCACGATGTGGGCCTCGGAATCCATCAGGGTGCCGTCCCAGTCAAACACCAACAATTCAAAACGTTTCTGCATTATGGGTTCACAATTCCTCTTTCTGTTCCTGTTCCTAATAACTGCATCAATACCTGCCATACCTGCCATTTGGTCAACATCATGTGCCCAGCACCTCCAGATGTTCCAGTACAGACTCCAGCTCCGCATCTAATGGCACAGAAAAAAGATAGGCCGGTTCGTGGTCCTCGAGGCGAAACCCGAGCGAATGCGCGTGCAAAAACAGGCGCCGCAAGCCTATGGCCTTCATCTGGCGATTAAAGGCCTCATCGCCGTATTTTTCATCACCCGCAATGGGATGGCCAATGGCGGCCGCATGCACACGGATCTGGTGGGTACGCCCCGTCAGCAAACTGACCTCCACCAGCGTAGCATCGGCATAACGGGTCACCGGGCGAAACAGACTCACGGCCTCCTTGCCCTCGGGATCCACCGTCACCACCCGCTCGCCCGAGCGCAGGGTGTTTTTCAACAGCGGTTTATTAACCTTGCGTTCGCCGCCCTGCCAGCGCCCTTTCAGCAGGGCCAGATAACGTTTATCCATGCCCACCGCCTGTGATTTCCCCTGCGATTTTTCGCGCAATAGACGGTGCAGCTCACGCAAGACGCTGCGCCGCGTGGCAATCAGCAGGCAGCCCGAGGTTTCACGGTCCAGGCGATGGACCAGCTCAAGATACGGCGCATCGGGCCGCAACGCACGCAGGGCCTCGATGATCCCGTAATTCAGCCCACTACCCCCGTGGACGGCGATACCGGACGGCTTGTTCAACACCAGAAAACCCTTTTCTTCGGCCAGGATACTGGCCTCGATACGTTCCAGCACGCGCGTCCCCGGGGCGACCGGGGCCTCGGCCTCGGCCTGGCGAATCGGCGGAATACGCACCGTATCACCCTCCTGCAGGCGGTAACTGGCCTTGATGCGTCCCTTGTTCACCCGCACCTCCCCCTTGCGCAGGATGCGATAGATGCGGCTTTTCGGCACGCCCTTGAGGCTGGCCAGCAGAAAATTGTCTATTCTTTGACCGGCACGGTCTTCATCGATGTCAATAAAACAGGCCTTCAGGCCGGATTCAGGGGTTTCGCCCTCGACAAGCGCGATTTTGGGGTCAATTTGGGTCATCGCGCTATGATACCAAATCACGCCGAGATTGATGCTATGGGCGAAGGCTGTTATATTCGACTAGCTTTTTGCGGGATAGTATTGATTCTACGTCCATTTTCCGACATTTTTACCCTTCGTCGGAGTGACAGAGAACGTAACTAAATTTTCGACATCCGTGTCATGACGGGTGTTTTTTACCAAATAGAGTGCGCTCCCATGTTCCCATTGTGTTCATGATGAGCTGACAGATAGCTGTACAACCAAGCTCGCGACGCCGCCACTACTTTCAACCCGGCACGTCAGCGAACGGCTGAATAGTTATCACTAATGTTACCTTGTGCCCGCAGCCACAGGGGAGCAATGGTCGAGCGCATGGACAAATAAAATGAAGAGAATGTTGTTTAATGCAACTCAGCCAGAAGAGTTGCGAGTCGCCATGGTCGATGGACAGCGACTGTATGATCTGGATAT
Source organism: Gammaproteobacteria bacterium (assembly GCA_032250735.1). NCBI lineage: Bacteria > Pseudomonadati > Pseudomonadota > Gammaproteobacteria > Gammaproteobacteria bacterium. The sequence goes on along the minus strand of JAVVEP010000002.1, from coordinate 123,795 downwards.
CGAAACTGCCGGCCGCGAACAAAAAAAGGCCAACATCTATAAGGCACGCATCACCCGCCTGGAGCCCAGCCTCGAAGCCGCCTTTGTCGATTACGGTTCTGACCGCCACGGCTTCCTTCCCTTAAAAGAGATCTCCCGATCCTATTTCGACCCCAAGGCGGATGCCAGTGGTGGCCGCGCCAATATCAAACAGCTTTTGAAAGAAGGCCAGGAGATCATCGTCCAGATTGAGAAAGAGGAGCGTGGCAACAAAGGTGCCGCGCTGACGACCTTCATCAGTCTGGCCGGCCGTTACCTCGTCTTGATGCCGAATAACCCGCGTGCCGGTGGTGTTTCCCGCCGTATCGTCGGTGATGAGCGCAATGAGATTCGCGACGCCCTGGCCGCACTGACCGTGCCCGAAGATATGGGCCTGATCGTGCGCACGGCCGGCATGGGCAAGAATCCTGAAGAACTACAGTGGGATCTTGATTACCTGCTGCAGCTGTGGGACGCCATCGATAAGGCCTCGCAGGATGGCAAGGCCCCCTTTCTGGTTTATCAGGAAAGCGACGTCATCATTCGCGCCATTCGCGACAACCTGCGTAAAGACATCAGTGAAATCCTCATCGATGACAAGGCCACGTATGATAAGGCCCTCGAATTTATGCAGCTGGTGATGCCGCATAATCTGGGCAAGATCAAATACTATGATGATAGTGTGCCATTGTTCACGCGTTACCAGATTGAATCCCAGATCGAAACCGCCTTCAAGCGTGAGGTCCGCCTGCCATCGGGTGGCGCCATTGTTATCGATCACACCGAAGCGCTGATTTCCATCGACATCAACTCCTCCCGCTCCACCAAGGGTACTGATATCGAAGACACGGCGCTCAATACCAATAAAGAGGCTGCGGAAGAGGTTGCACGACAGCTGCGATTGCGCGATCTCGGTGGCCTGGTGGTGATCGATTTCATCGATATGTCGGCCGCACGCAACCAGCGCGATGTCGAAAATACGCTGCGCGAAGCGCTGAAAATGGATCGCGCCCGTGTACAGGTGGGCCGCATTTCACGCTTTGGTCTGCTGGAGATGTCACGCCAACGGCTGCGCCCCTCGCTGGGTGAGTCGGTACAGATCATTTGTCCTCGCTGTGAAGGTCACGGCACGATCCGCGGCACAGAGTCCCTGGCGCTGTCCATTCTTCGTATCATCGAGGAAGATGCCATGAAGGAACAGACGGCACGCATCGTGGCGCAAGTGCCCGTGAATGTGGCCACCTTCCTGCTCAATGAAAAACGCCAGGCGATTAGCGATATCGAGAACCGCCAGGCCGTCAAGGTTGTATTGATTCCAAATCCAAGCTTTGACACGCCGCACTACGAGATTGTCCGTGAGCGCGCCTCTGATCTGCCACCTGATGCCGATGCACAGATCAGCTACACCATGGCCGTGGAACGCGAAGAAGTGTCGGAGTCGCTGGACGACAGACCCAAAGTGACGACCGAAGTACCGGCCGTCAAAGGTGTGATTCCCGTCGCACCGGTGCCACAGGCAACGCCAGGCAAAACAACCGCCGTACAAAGCGGACTGATCAAACGCATCTGGAGCAGCCTAATCGGTGGCGAAAAAGCCGCCGAAGCGCCTGCGCCTAAAACCGGCACGAAAAAAGAGACCAGTGAACGTCCTGCGCAAAACCGTACACGGACCAGCACCACGGCTGGCGGCCGTACGGCCACCAGCCGTCGTGGTGGCCGTAGCGATACCCGTGGTGAAGGTCGCGGCGAAGCTCGTGGTGAAGGCCGCGGCAAGCAAGAAGGTGGTCAGGCAAAACGCGAAGCGCCAAAGGCTGCCAGCACCCGACCCGAGACCAAGGAGGCCGTCGACAGAACGCCCAGAGAGCCGAGGGAACCAAGAGAACCTAAAGAGCCCAGAGAACCTCGGGCGAGCGAACAGGCCACTGAAGGTCAGGATAAAGAGCGTGGCGAAGGTCAGAAAAGCAGCTCGCGCCGTGGTCGTCGCGGCGGACGACGTCGTCGTCGTGATGAAGGCCGTGGTCAAAATGCAGAGGGCGGCGCCACGACCACTGAGTCACAGGGCGAAACCGATACTTCAACCCGTACCGAAACCAGTGCTGTAACCAGTGTTGCAACCAGTGCCGCAATCACTAGTTCGGACGATACCCGACCATCCGGCAACAGCGCACCGGTAAGCGACAACACGACGGACGAGAAACCGAAGAAGGACCGTGCCGCCGTTGCACCACATACGCCCAAAGCCGTTGTAAAAAAGGCGCCGCCGGCGGATCAGGCCACGGCACAAGTTGACAACGCGCCCGCACAACCGGCACACACCCCGGTGGAAGCAGGTGCCGAGGCAACTGCTGCAAAAGCCACAGCACCAGCACCAGCACCAGAAAAGGTAGCGAAAAAACCACCGACGGAGCCTGCCCCCACAAAGGCGGTTGCAGCAAGCATCCCCGAGGCAGCCAAACCGGCACCGGCGGCCGTGGAATCGAAACCGATGGAAACAAAGCCGATGGAAACGAGGCCGACACCCAGCGTGGCCGAGACGGCCCCGGCACAGGAAAAACCGGCGGCCCCCACTCCGCCAGCAAAGCCTGTCGCTGAGGTCATTGCGGCACCGGTACAAAGTCGCCCACAGACTCCAGCCAGTGCGCCATCGGCAGTCGAGCGGGAACATCGCACCCCGCCGCCGGCGTCATCGGAGACTTCGCAACTACCGCTGCTCGATACGCCGATAGCACCACGTCCGATGGAAAAAACTGATAAGCCATCGGACGAGAGTTAGCAACCAAGAACCACGAGCACAAAAAAGCCCCAGCCAGGGATCTCTGGCTGGGGCTTTTTTTATTGGCTCACTAACCCGGGCTATCCAGATGCCGCAATTGAATCTCCTGCAAGAGCCCCTCGGCCGCGTGCTCGATCATATCCAGCACGCGCTCAAAGCCCATCGGTCCGCCATAATACGGGTCCGGTACCTCTTCATGCTCAAGGTTGGGGGCAAAACTCATAAACAGATGCAGCTTGTACCTGGAAGCCGGCGGACAAATCGCCTCCAGCCTTTGATAGTTATCCCGGTCCATCGCCAACACATAATCAAAATAGTCAAAGTCCGCTGCGACAGCACGTCGGGCCCGCAATTCAGACAAGTCGATGCCCCGTTTTAACGCCGCACTTCTGGAACGCTCATCCGGTCCCTGACCAATGTGATAGGCATGCGTGCCTGCCGAATCTACCTCAATGAGATGCTCCAGATTTTTACCTTTGACCTGTGCGGCAAAAACGCCCTCTGCTGTGGGTGAACGGCATATATTGCCCATGCAAACAAACAAGACCTTAATTTTTTTCATAGTACAAATCGTTTAACAAGTGAAATTACAGTGAACGTCAGGTAGTGACGTGTCGTCAGAAACCCATCGGTGATGGCTACTACTTTGCGGAGCTGCCCCGCCTTGCGAACACAGACTATCGCCCACTAGATCATGCGATTCAAGTGAAAATACAGCGTTAAAAATACGCCGGATAGGTAGGCATACCGGAACCCTGCCTGCACACCACCTGCAGAATGCAGTCAGGCATCCGGACCCGGTTTTCGCCATTTGTACAGCCTGACTGGGGGAACATTCAGCAATTCCACTTTCACTTCCGGACTTCCGAACAGCTCACGCCCCAGATCAGCCACTCGGCCCCGAAACTGATAGGCAACAAAATGTCCGCCCGGTGTCAGGCATGACCAGATACTCTGGAGGATACGGTGCGCCTGACGGCTCGGCATCGTGGAAAAAGGGATGCCGGAGACCACCACATCCGGGCGCGGAATATCGTACAGCGCCAGGATGTGTTCAATGTTCTCTGCACTACCGTGGTGGACAATGAGACGCCGATCAGGATTGGCGTCTAACAGTGATACAAATGCTGAATTCAGTTCCAGGGCAAGGAATTTGGCATCATCCTGTAACGCATCGAGAATGGCCTGCGTGGTGCCACCGGTACCCGGACCAAGTTCAACCACGGTCTTCGCACTGGCGATTGATGCAACATCAACAATTCGTTGTTCCAGAAATCGGGAACTGGGTATTACGGAACCCACCTGTTCCGGGTGTTGAAGGAAGCCTCGCAGGAAGGCGAGTTTACTGTTCCATGGAAGTTTTTCTTCTCGAATATTCGTCATATCAGACATCAGTACGCTCTCCCTTACATTTGCAGACAACCTGGATTTATCAACCTGGATTTATCAACCTTGATTTATCAACCTTGATTTATCAACCTTGATTTATCAATCTGTATTTATCAATCTGTAAAGAATACAAGACTCTCTTCCTGTGAGTTTTTGGCGGGCGTATAGGCCAATGAAAGACACACAACCACCCCAATCCACCACACCGAGGGTTATTCACCGTCAACGATTAACGTTCCCAGGACACACGTAACATAATGTCTTCCGGGGTGTACTGATAATCGATATCCCCTTCATAGGCGTGATGAATCGCCTCACCAATACCGCGTGCCAGATGGGCATCCGTAAAGGTGATCTCTGTTTCATTCTCCTTCTGTTCCACATTCATGATTCGTTTCAGCGGATGCTCCGCCTTTTCCCGTTGCTCATAGTTATGCACAAGATTCATGATTTCATCCCGATGGGCATCGAGAAAATCCCCCCGCAAGGTCAGATATGCCGCCGGTACTCTGTCATGAATGCGCTGACAGGCCGGACACAGGTGTTGGTGTTCATGGGGACCGGGCTCGGCCTCGCCCCAGGACCATCGACCCTTGGTGTATATGGCGCTACAGTCCGGACAAACGGCCGGCTCCTTAATCTTTCTTTTGGAATGATAGGGATCATGATCCAGTTCACGAATAAGTCGGTCATGCCTACCTTGTCTGGTAAAATCTGTTGTCCTGTTTGATCCCGTCATGGCTTCCTCTCCACTGGTGTTAACATAATCCTGAATCCGTGGCTTAACCGCGGCGCCTGGCACAAGCTCTTGATTCCACAGCGGATCAAAAAATGCCCGCTTAACCTATGGGTGAAGCTAAGATTTTTTGAACCCCCTGTGAAACCTTTATGAAACCAAAAGCTTGCACCCTGCAGCCACGTTTAAACCACGGATTCAGGATATTATCAGTATGGCACATGACTACCGACCTGAAGCTGTCGAAAATCGCTCCGGGTGTCGATGCCAGCAGTTTATGCCCCGGTCTAGACCGGCTTATTAGATAGCTGGTCGATATGTGCCGTAGGATTGACGGCAATCCGGTCGGCCGTTATATGGCAGTGTGTCTGGCCGTTGGAAACATTGAAGGTATTCTGGTAATGGAAAGGGCGCAGATGTTCTGCCCCCGTCTCACCCGGTAAGATACTGTGGATCTGCCAGCCAAATTCGGAATTTTCGTGACCATAATGCCCACGCCGAATCCAGGCACCGCATTGATCCTGCCGCCATTCATTCGAATCCTGGTCTGACACCGCCCTGCCATGCTCCCAGACCTGCTGAATGATCTTCTCTCCATACTCCATGACATCACCCATTATTTCCCTGTCCTTATTACGATTAATTCTAGTTGAAAAATATCCGTTCGTTATACGGCCTTACATGCACTGAAACAGTATTGTAAATAGCTTATTTGGGTCCTGCTTTCATCGCCCGCTTTCAACCCATTGTCGCTTTCAGCAACTTCCGTAACCTGGGCAGTGAACGCGTATTGAGGACATCGCCTTTTTCCAACCAACCCCGTCGTGCCTGGTTAATCCCGCCCGCTAAATGGTCAAAATTGCCGGGGTTATGACCATCGCTATTGATGCTGATCAACACACCCTCCTGTTTGGCTAACCGACAATAGCGATCGATCAGGTCCAAACGCCGGGGCTGGCTATTCAGTTCAATAAAACAGCCCCGCTGCTGCGCCGCCTTGATAATCCTTGGCATATCCACATCCATTGCCTCACGCTCCTCAAGCAGTCTGGCACTGGGGTGCGCCAGGATGGTGAAATATTTTGATTCCATGGCGCGCAGAATCCGCGAGGTCTGCTGATTGCGGGACAGGTGAAAGTGACTGTGCACCGCGCCGATGACCAGATCCAGCCGTGAAAGAATCTCGTCTGAAAAATCCAGCCGGCCATCTTCCAGGATATCCACCTCACTGCCTTTCAGAATGGTTATGCCGTCAATACGTTTATTGAGGCTATCAATGGTTTCAATCTGCCTGGCAAGACGCTTTTCATCCAGGCCATGGGCGACCGTTAACGATGCGGAGTGATCGGTAATCGCGATATATTTCAGGCCGCGCTGCTTCGCCGCCAACGCCATCTCTTCGATGCTGGCATTACCATCAGAGTCCTTGCTGTGCACGTGCAGATCACCCTGCAAATCATCCACGCCAATCAGCCGGGGCAAAAGCCCTGCCTGCGCGGCCTCTATTTCACCCTGGCCCTGACGCAGTTCAGGGGGAATAAAGGGCAATCCCACCGCCTTGAATACGGAGGCCTCGGTATCGCCATTGATACGGTCTCCCTGTTTGAGGTTAAACACACCGTACTCGTTGAGCTTGATACCGCGTTGCTGACCCATGCGACGGATCTGGATGTTGTGGGCCTTGCTGCCGGTAAAGTAATGCAAGGCGGCACCGAAGCTTTTTTCGTCAACCACCCGCAGATCGACCTGCAGGCCGCAGCGCAAAAAGACACTGGCGCGAGTGGTGCCCTTTGCCGCGATCTCCTGTACCTCATCGTATTCGGCAAACCGGCTCATCACCGGACTGTCGCTTTCGGCCGTCACCAGGATATCCAGATCCCCCACCGTTTCCTTGGCACGACGATAACTGCCTGCCAGCACAACTTGCTTAACACCGGGAACAACTTTTAGATAGGCCAGCAAAGGTTCGGCATACTGCTGCGCGACATGATAAAGAAAGCGTTTCTCGGTGCTGCGATGCGCGGCGATGGCATCCAGAATCTGCTGCTCTATTTTGGCGCCAAAACCAGGTAGCTTTTGCAGACGTCCGTGGCGCGCGGCGTCTGCCAGTTGCTGGGGGTTACTGATGTGCAGGTTCTGATACAGCGCCTTGACGCGTTTGGGTCCCAGCCCCGGGATAGCGAGCAGACCCTCGAGGCTCGCCGGCACCTCACGATGTAGAGTGTCCAGGGCACGGGCATGGCCGGTACTCAGAATCTCGTCAATCTTGCCGGCCAGATCCCTGCCGATGCCCGGCAAGCGGGTCAGATCTTCTCCACTGTCCAGCATCTCACGCAGTTCCTGCCCCAGCCCGCGCACCGTACGAGCGGCATTACGATAGGCACGCACCCGAAACGGGTTGGCATCCTCTATCTCCAGCAAATCCGCCATTTCCTCAAATATCTTCGCAATGTCTTCGTTGTGCACCGGCATCCAGCAGAGTCCTTTGATGTGATAGTCCGACACTGTTTCCGTTCGATTCCACTGTCGGCGGCTACGGTTGCATAACGATGCATCGAGACCGCGTGCAGACGACACGCTTGACGATTATTCCAGGGCGGTTTTACGTTTACAGGCCGAGAGTTTCTTGTTCCAGTATGCAAACAGTTGTTGTCGGACATGCGGGTCATCAAAGCCTTCCAGCACCTTGTCTTTTGGCAGGGTTAATGACACCAATGCCCAGCCGCCATCCGTTGCACAGGCGCATTCAACCAATAGCGCGTAATGTGCATTTTGCGGTTCAATCTCAAAAAGATAGGCATCGAGTTCCAGCTCTTCCAGAATGGCCCTGGCCACTTCACGCGCGGTGACCAGTTCTTCGGTCGATAAGCTCATCACAGTACTCCACAACAACTATCGCTATTCTTTCAAAACACTCACTGCAAACGGTGTTGTTATTTTAATGGCTCTTCACCTGATCGTGTGGATGTCGCCGCTAACGCATTCACTGACTACTTCTGGCGCTTTGAAAAATATCAGGCCTGTTGCCTGGCTCTCAGCGACCGATTGGCCGCCTGATGCAAAAACCATTTGTCGAGCAATATGTGGCGCGCAAAATAGTGATTTTTTAATAGCAGTTGCGCCGCAATACCGCGTATCGCTTTGGGAAAGGTAAGGCTGGGCAGCACAGATTTATCATCAAAAAACTGATCCAGGCGGAAGGTGTAATTGTTCAGCCTCGCGAGGCGATAGTCGTTATTGGCCTCTACGGCGGTGGCGGCCGCCAACAGACCTGACTTGATCGCGGTATAAATCCCCTCCCCGCTTTGCGGATACGCCAGCCCCGCCGCATCGCCAATCAGCATCACGCCGTCACCCACCAGGCGCCGTTGCCCACGCTGGGAGGACAAACGATAGGCGTGGCCACGAAAACGCCCCGGCAGCGCGGCGGGCACTTTGTTCTGTTGGATGAGAAAGGCATAAAACTCTGCGACGTGTTTGGCGAGGTGCCGATTTTCGGTTCGGCCAAGGCCGATATTGAGGGAGTCACCCTTGCGCACACACCAGCCATAACCGTCCAGCATCGGCAGAAAATAGAGTTCGGGCGTATCGGCCCGAACCCGACATTGGGCCTGCTGGGCAGAATCCATTGCGATCTCCATTTCTTGGGCGGTGACGATCTGCTGATCATCGTCGGCCTTCGGATTGAGTCGCCGCGCCACAGGACAGAAGTGCCCGCCGGCGCCGATCAGGAGTGGGGTCTGTAGTTGTTCATTGATCCGCCAGTTGCCGTGCCGAAAATCCACACTGGTCATGGCCTCCCCAGGCCGGGTATTGGCCGCGCTGCGGCGCAACAGGTAATCGTCAAACTCGCGGCGCAGAATGCCATAGCTCACGGTGTGCCCATAATCGGTATTGATCAGGGCTGAGCCCAGCAGGCCTGTGCGAAAGGAGCTAAACGCTTGCAGTGTATGCCGCCGTCGGTAGTCCTCCAGATCCAGTTCCAGCAACTGCACCACCTCGGGCGTAATCCAGCCGGCGCAGACCTTGTCGCGAGGAAACGGGCTCTTGTCCATGACCAGCACATCCCACCCGGCACGTCGCAGCGCCCAGGCACAACTCGATCCGGCAGGGCCACCGCCGACAATGATGGCATCATAGTTTTTCATCTTGCCCCTTCACGGCGAAACCCGAGATGAATATTTCAGTGATACAGATCGTCACGGGTCATCGGCAGCGTGTTGTTCTGCGCCCGGGTAAACAGCAGCTGATAGAGTTGCAGATAGCCAGCGGAAAAGTTGGTCAACGATCCGCTGAGATAAAGACGCCAGGCCCGGATAAAACTGTCACCATACATCGCCCGTACCTCATCCTGGCGCGCATCAAAACGTTGCAGCCAGTGCGCCAGTGTCTGCGCATAATGCGGGCGCAGGTTTTCCACATCCAGCACCGAGAAATCGAAGGGCTCGAGGATGTTCATCATCTGCCGCAGGGTCGGCGTATAGCCGCCGGGAAAGATACGCTGTTGCACCCAGGCGTTGATCGGTATCGGTTGATTCTGGCCGATGCTGTGAATCAGGCCACGACCATTCGGCGCCAGGGTACGATCAATGATCGACCCAAGCTCACTATAATCTTTCACTCCCACATGTTCGAGCATGCCGACCGAGACAAAGGCATCACAGCTGCCGCGAATATTTCGATAGTCATCTTCGATGTATTCCACCTGGCCATCCAGCCCGTCCGCCCGGGCACGCTCCTTTGCATAGACAATCTGTTCGTGTGAGATATTAAAGGCGCGCACCTTCACGCCATAGTGCCTGGCCATATAACGCGCCAGCGAACCCCAGCCACAACCGGCCTCGATGACGGTCTCGCCCGGTCTGAGGCGCAGCTTTCGACACACATGTTCCATCTTCGCCAATTGCGCGGCCTCTAGCGTGGTGACGCCGGGCGCGAAGTAAGCGCAGGTGTAGGCCATTTCCTCATCCAGCCACAGACGATAAAACTCATTGCCGATATCGTAGTGATGATGAATATTGTGTTTCGCGCGATCGATGGGATTGCCGCGCAGCAGCCGGTAGCGGTTCGCCAGCATGAGAATATGTCCGAATTTTTTTTGCCGCCGGTCCAACGCCGCGTAGATCTGCTCCAGAAAGGCCACAAGACCGCCCTCCACCTCAATGCGTCCACTCGCATAGTCATCACCAAAATGCAGCGCGGGATTGACCAGCATCCGCCACAGTGCCGCGCGTTCTTTCAGCACCATACCCGGCAGCACCCGACCTGGCCGCTGCTGGCCAGGCTGCACTGATTCGCCGTCCCACAAGGTGACGTTAATGGCGGGATCGCCCAGCAGCCTGAGAATAAGGCGCATCACCCTTTTTTCCAGCTGCGTTGATGGTGCCTGTGCCTTTAGCGTTTCAGGTCGCTGAAAAGGCAGCGACACACCCTGTGAAAAATCCTTCTTCATCGTGCATTCCCTCTGCAGGTAATCTTCTATAGTTAACTAAATAGACGAGGATGGACGCATCTTCAAAGTGGAAATTTGCCAGCAGGGTGCTAACGGTAAAGTCTCACCGCCTGTGCCGCTGATCCCCCTGCGACTGCGCCGGGACATGATCCGCAGGACGCCAATAAAGGGCGATTGGTTCGTACCAGAATGATAGCGCACAGGCCCTGGCCCGCCACGGGGTTTCGGCATTTGCAATATTCGTTTATAATCAAGCAGTTGATTGCGCTCAGAAAGATAAACTGTGATCCCGTTCGATTTGAATACCAAGCATATTTCTCATCACCGCGCCATTACCGAGCGCGCCTGCCCCGCCGCGTCCATCGCTGCCAGCTACGCTGTAACCGATGCCGATGAACGCACCAATACGACCGGGCAAACCATGAAACGCGAGTTATGAAACACGGTTTATGAAACAAGGCTTATGAAAGAAGGGACATGAGACAAAAAAAGCAAGGCCTCTATATTGTATTGATCAGTCCCCACGGCCTTATCCGCGGACACGACCTGGAACTGGGCCGGGATGCCGATACCGGTGGCCAGACAAAATATGTGGTTGAATTGGCAACCGCCCTGGGCGAATGTCCCGAAGTCGACCGGGTCGACCTCCTGACCCGGCGCATTGTTGACGAGCAGGTCAGTCCCGATTATTCCCTGCCCGTCGAACCGCTCTCCAACAAGGTGGACATTGTCCGCATCGATTGTGCCGAGGCGGTCTACCTGCCGAAGGAGGCATTGTGGGATCATCTGGATAGCTTTGCGGACAATGCCCTGAATTATCTGCAGCAACAGGCACTCACCCCGGACATCATCCACAGCCACTATGCCGATGCGGGCTATGTCGCCACTCGTCTCGTGCATCAACTGGGTATCCCGCTGGTACACACCGGTCATTCGCTGGGAAGAAGCAAGCGCCGACGACTGCTGGCGAGCGGGCTCAGGCAGGATGACATCGAACAGCGGTATAACATGTCCCGCCGAATCGAGGCGGAGGAAACCACCCTCGGCGCGGCGCAGCTCGTTATCACCAGCACCCATCAGGAGATCGAGGAACAGTACGGCTTGTATGATTACTATCGGCCGGAGCAGATGCGCGTGGTCGCACCCGGTACGGATCTGCAGCAATTTCACCCGCCCAGCGGTGACGAACGCGACAGCGCGATCGCCGGGGCGCTGGCCACATTTCTGAAAGAACCGGAAAAACCGATGATTCTGGCGCTGTCGCGCCCGGACCGGAGAAAAAACATTGTCGGCCTGATCGAGGCCTATGGCGAATCGGCCCAACTGCAAAAGGCGGCCAACCTGGTCATCATTGCCGGTAACCGCAACGATATTCGAGAACTGGACATCGGCGCACAGGAGGTGCTGAACGATATCCTGCTCACCATCGACCGCTATGACCTATACGGCAAGGTGGCCTATCCAAAACACCATCAGGCCGATGAGGTGTCTATACTGTATCGACTCGCGGCGCTCAGTCAGGGCGTTTTCGTCAATCCCGCGCTTACCGAACCCTTTGGACTCACCCTGATCGAAGCTGCGGCAAGTCAATTGCCCATTGTGGCAACTGAGGATGGCGGGCCGAGAGATATTATCGGCAACTGCAAAAACGGTTATCTGATCAACCCACTGGATAAGCCGGCGATGGCGAAAACCATCGGCAAGCTGCTCAAGGCCAAACAGACCTGGCAACGGCTGGCGAAAAACGGCCTTGAGGGCGTACGCCAGTATTATTCCTGGCCGGCACATGCAAAAACCTATCTGCAACTTGTCAAACCCCTGGTCGAAGGCACTGAGCCGGTGCCACACATGAACCTTAGCCGCCGTCCCCTGCTCTACCACGACCGCGCCATTTTCAGCGACCTGGATCAAAACCTGCTGGGTGATTCCGCCTCACTCAACGCCTTCATCCAGGAGATGCGTGACCGCCGTAAATACACCAGCTTTGGCATTGCCACCGGCCGGCGCCTCGATGCCGCGCTACAGATACTCCGCCAGAACAACATTCCGCAGCCCGATGCCCTGATCACCAGCCTGGGCACAGAAATTCACTATGCGCCCAATCTTACCCGTGACTGGGCCTGGCATGACCATATCGACCATCTCTGGAAACCAACGTCCATACAACTGCTGTTGAGCGAAATTCCGGGGCTCGCGCTGCAGCCGAAAACGGAACAGAGCCGTTACAAGGTCAGTTATTTTGTGGATCCGGCCAAGGCCCCCAGGCTGGGAGACATCACCCACCTGCTGTTACAGAACGACCTGACGGCGAATGTCTTTTATTCCTTTGACCAGTTTCTGGATATCGTGCCGGTGCGCGCATCCAAGGGACTGGCCTTGCGCTGGTTTGCGAATCAGTGGGGGATTCCGCTGGAACACATCCTCGCCGCCGGCGGCTCCGGTGCGGATGAAGATATGATGCGGGGCAATACGCTGGCGGTGGTGGTGTCCAACCGACACCATGAAGAGCTGTCCGAACTGGCCGGCATCGAACGGATCTATTTTGCGCAAAAACCCTTTGCCGCCGGCATCCTGGAGGCCATCGAACATTATGATTTTTACGAAACCTGCCAGGCACCGGCGTCCACATGAAACAGCGACTGCTCATCTGCACCGACCTGGACAGGACCCTTATCCCCAATGGCACGCATCCCGAATCGCTGCAGGCACGCGCCCTGTTCGCCCGACTGGTGGCGCGTGACGATGTCAACCTGGTCTATGTCAGTGGACGTGATCAGCGCCTGACGCAGCAAGCGATCAATGAATATCAGCTGCCGACTCCCGATTACGTCATTGCCGATGTGGGCAGCAGCATCTATGCCATCGTCAACCAGCAATGGCATCCATGGCCCGCCTGGCAGGACGAGATCGCAACGGACTGGCAGGGCAATACGCACGACAATATCGCTAAACTGTTTACCGACATGGATGGGTTGCAGCTGCAGGAGGCGGAAAAACAGAACGTCTTCAAGCTCAGTTACTATGTCCCCGCCAACATCGACAGCGAGGCGCTTCGATCCGCCATGCAGGCCCGCCTGCAACAACAGGCGATACGCGCCAGCCTGATATGGAGCATTGATGACATCACCCACAGCGGCCTGCTGGATGTTTTGCCCCGGCGGGCGACCAAACTGCATGCCATTGAATTTCTGATGGCACAGAAGGCCTACGCCATTGAACGCACCATTTTTGCCGGCGACAGCGGCAACGACATTCCCGTGCTGACCAGTCGCATCCAGTCGGTACTCGTCGCCAATGCCCGCCAGGATGTGCGTGAACAGGCCGCGCAAGAGGCAAGGAAAAACGGCCTGTCCGATGCGCTGTATTTCGCCAAAGGCGATTTTATGGGAATGAACGGAAACTATGCCGCTGGCATTCTGGAAGGCATTGCGCACTTCATACCCGAAACCACGGCATGGTTATCTGAATAACCATCCTGCGATAAAACCCCATCAAAAAAACGCGTCATGAAAAGTGTATGATTACACATCAATTATCATCATCAGGAGATTCAGTGAAACGTATTACATTAAAAGTCGGCAGCGGTGTATTAACGGAAAACAACGCCATCGCCAAACAGAGGATGCTTAACCTGGTGACCTTCATCGTCACCCTGCGAAAGCGCTATGAGGTGATCCTGGTGACATCCGGCGCCGTCGCCTCGGGTTACACCGCCCTGCGCCTGGATCGGAAAGAACACATCGGCAAAAAGGTATTGGCGGCTGTCGGCCAGCCAATCCTCATGAGCATCTATAAGCAATTGTTTGATATTTACGATATCGACATTAGCCAGATATTAACGACGGAAGAGGATTTCGACTCCATTGCACATGTCGATATCTTCAAGCAGATAATTGATACCCAGCTGGAAAACGACATTCTTCCCATAGTGAATGAAAATGATATCACCACCATGTCCGAACAGGTCTTCGGTGACAACGACCAGCTTGCCGCCCACGTCACTCACCATACCAATTCTGATCTGCTGGTGATCCTTAGCGACATCAACGGCTATTACGACAAAAATCCCGACGTGCATGACAACGCCGTAATCATCAGGCGCATCACCGAGATTCCGCAGGAGGCACTGGAGGCGGCGCACACACCCAGCAATGAATTTGCCACCGGCGGGATTGTCACCAAGCTTAAAGCGGCGGCTTATCTGATGGAAAAGGGAAGAAAGATGTTTCTCTGCAGTGGTTACGACCTGTCGGCCGCGGAAGTATTTTTACTCAATGGCGAACAGCAGGACGGCAGCCTGTTTATGGCCCCTGATGAAACCCTGTAAGCACGCGGCAGAGTCCATCCGGTATCGGTGACGTCTGAAGAAAACGCCTGCAACCCGCTACAACAGGAAAATAGTGGCCAGTCCCAGAAATGACAGGAAGCCGATCACATCGGTCGCCGCAATCAGTACCACGCCACCTGCAAGGGCCGGATCAATACCCACCCGCAACAGGGCCAGCGGCGCCAGCGTACCGACGACCGCCCCGGTAATCAGGTTGATGATCAGGGCGGCACCGAACACGATCCCCAGCTGCACACTGCCAAACCAGAGCACCGCAACCACGGCCACCACTACCGACCAGAAGGCGCCATTCAGCAAACTCAGGGACAGCTCCCTCAGCAGCAGGCGGCGCGCATTGCTGCGCCCAACCTGCTCAAGCGCAATCCCGCGCGTCACCAGGGTCAGGGTCTGATTGCCCGCCACACCGCCCATGCTGGCGACCACCGGCATGAGTATGGCAAGGGCGACCACCTGTTCAATCGAGCCCTCGAACAGGCCGATGACCCAGGCGGCAATAAAGGCATTGATGAGGTTAACGCCGAGCCACACCGCACGTCGTGTGGCGCTCGACATAATGGGCGCGAACATATCGGTGGCTGAGGTCAGGCCCGCACGGCTCATCACCTCACGCTCCGCATCACCGCGCATCACGTCGACCACGTCGTCGATAGTGATGCGTCCCAAAAGTTGGTTGGCCTCATTGACCACGGGAGCGGAAAGCAGATCCTGATCCTGGAACAGGCGGGCCACCTTGCTCGCGGATGCCAACACCGGAATCGCCGGTACCCGCGCCGTCATCACCTCACTGACAATGGTCCCGGAATTCAGCGAGACAACATCACTTAACTGCAGCATGCCGAGATAGGTATTGTTGCGATCGACCACCACCAGGCTATCAAGATGTTCAGGCAGCTTACCCTCGCGGCTGCGCAACTGTCGCAGATAACGCTGCACCGCCTTCAGGCTCACGTCACCCCGCACCGCTGCGGCGTCGACATCCATCAGCCCACCGGCCGTGTTGTCGGGATAGGAGCGCACCGCCTCATAACGCCTGCGCCGCTGTACGTCCATGGTCTGCACCATGGCATCGACCACCGACATGGGCAGTTCGGCGTCAAGGTCGGCCAGCTCATCCATCTCCAGGGTGGCCAGCGCGGTGAGCAATTCGTCCTCATCGGTGGCCTCAATGAGCTGCCGCCGCACCTCCGCATGGGTCTCCAGCAACACCTCACCCTTGAAGAGAATATCCACCTGCGCCCACAGCGCCGGTCTCAGCTCGCGGGGCAAGGCCTCTAGTGCATCGGCAATTTCCGCCGGGTGCAGGCCCTTGAGCAGGTCAACTACGGTTTGCAGAGATTGCTCTTCCAGCGCCTTGTGCAGCAGTTCCCGGAAATCGTATTGCGATTTATCGTTATGGTCAGGCATCGTGGCCTCGGGCTGGCAAGCGTAGATAAAACGGCGTGATGGATTTATCGGATAAATGACCTAACTCAAAGTATGGCGATAAACGCGGACATGAATGCAACGGCATTACATCTTCTCTCGTAACCAGTAAAAATGGTATCCGGGTATGACCAGGGCGTCTTTAAAAATATCCGGCGACTGTCCGGAATACAGATCCACCATCCGGCCCAGCTGCTGGTTGGTCCAGCCCGCCACATCATTGATGTTCAGCGACTGGGGACGGTCATCAAAATTCGCCACAACCAGTACCTGGTCAGTCTGTTTGGTGACGTTGGTGCGCCCGAACACAAACAGATGCGGATTTTGTACATCAATAAGTTCCCGATTATTAAAATCGGCAAACGCATCTATCTCCTTGCGCACCGCGATCATTTTCTTGAGGGCGCGGAAAATCCGGTATTCCACCGTACCGGGGACATTGCGATTCTCTGCCTTTTTCCAGTCCATGGTCGGACGGTGCAGCCAGCGCGAATCGACCGACCTGCCTGCATCATCCTGATACGAATAGTCATTCAGGGCGCCCATCTCGTCGCCATAATAAAGCAGCGCGATACCGCCAAACGACATAATCAGGCTATGCAACAGCAGGATGTTTTTTATCGCCTCGTCGATGGCAACCGGGTCATTCTGCTCCAGTCCGTACTCCAGCCCTGCCAGCGAGGCGAGCGAACCGGAAATACGCGCATCGCCTGTTTTCACGTTACTGCCGAACGGCAGTCCACGGGCGTGGGAGTCATCGAACCTTCCCGTATAGTAATCAATCAGGAATTTCCGATGGCTGTGGGCGTCATAACCCGCCAGCCGAATATCACCGTCATCAAATCCCAGCCCGATGTCATCGTGGCAACGCACATAGTTCAGCCAGGTCGCACGTTCCAGTTTCACCGGCAGGCTCTTGATGCCCTGGTTCAGCAATTTGCTATTTTTGGTGGCGACCGCGTCCCACAACAGGGCCATAAAGGTGGCGTTATAGGCAATCTCACACTCCTTGGCGATAATCGCATCTTCACCAAAGTACTTGGTGATTTCCACGGGCGCGACAATCGCTTCGGCAATAAACAGCACGCCGGGCGCCGATACCTGGCAACAGTCTTTGAGCAATTGCAGGATCAAATGCGCCTCGCGTTCGTTCTGGCAGGTGCTGCCAATCTTCTTCCACAAAAAGGCCACCGCATCCAGGCGCAGAATATCCGCGCCCTTGTTCGCCCAGAACAACAGGATATCCAGCATCTCGATGAACACCGCCGGATTGCTGTAGTTGAGGTCCCACTGGAAATCGTTGAACACCGTCATCACCCAGCGCTGCATCTCTTCATCCCAGGTGAAATTGCCGGGCGATGTCTCGGGAAAGATCTCCGGCATGCTCTGTTCAAACATGTCGGGGACGTTGCGCGTTGCGAAGGTGTAATAATAGTCCTGATACTGCGGATCCCCGCCACGGGCGCGCACCGCCCAGTCATGTTCATTCGATGTATGGTTTACCACCACGTCCAGCACCAGCAGGATATCCCGCTCGCGCATCGCCTTGGCCAGTTCCGTCAGCTCCTCCACGCTGCCCGCGCGCGGATCGACTTCACGGTAGTTACTCACGGCATAGCCGCCATCACTGTGTCCTTCGGGACACTGCAAGATGGGCATGATGTGCACCAGGTTGACACCCAGATCCTGGAAATAACCCAGATGCTCATGCACCCCCTTGAGGTCTCCCGCAAAGCCCTGGCTATAGAGCGCCATGCCCACCCACTTCTGGCTAAGAAACCAGTTGTGATCTTTTTCGCGCTCGATATCCAGCTGCTTCAGCGCATCGGGACGCTGGATATACTGCCGCGCCATGGTCTCGACCAGCCGCAGGGACTGCTGTCTGAAATCGTCCCGGTGCCCATAGAGCCGTTCAAACAGTGAATGGATGGCATAGAAATTCGCGCCCAGGCGGGTATAGAAATGCCGCAGATCCTTTTTGCTGATCTCTGCCTTTAGATCATTAAGGATGTCATTGAGTAATGAGTGGGATACCTGTTCGTACATAGAATGCCTTGTGTCATCGTTACACCTGAATCCGGCGATTCAGACTGAAGTCCTGCTTATGGTTAGTGGCCCGGCGTTGCGTTATTCACCGCCGAGATCTTCCGGCCCCAACACCTCCTCGACGGCCCTGGCCGTGGCCCGCATCGAGCCACTGGAGAGCACCGGTGCAGCGTCGATATCCTCCGCATCCATCATCGCGGCAATCCGTTGCAGCGAGGCCAGCAGTTGCGTCTGCTCCCATTCGTGCAGATTAGTGAAGCGCTCCACAAAGCGCTCCTGCAACAGTGGTGGCGACTGCCTGAGCAGGGTCATGCCGGCGGCCGTGGCCTCCACCAGCACCCGGCGTTTGTCCGTGGTATCCCGTATGCGCTTGAGCAGGCCGCGCTGTTCAAGCCGAATGAGGATATCGGTCACCGTACCCTGACTGAGGCTGACCCGGGTCGCCAGCTCACCGGCGGGCAGGCTGCCCTGTCTCAAGGCCTTCAGAATCAGCGCCTGCGGCCCGGTCAGGCCGTGACTTTGCACCAGGGTGCGGGAATGCAGATCCACGGCGCGAATCACGCGTCGCAGAGCGATAATCACCTTATCGCCGATATCCTCATGTCCGCCCATGGTTTATTGCTCCGCAAATTGTTTGTGTCGTAAGCATATATTCCTCGGTACTATCCTCTGCCACTATCGTGCCGACTTTAATAATCGGCCATTATATCTTATAATCATTCGCCTCAAGCCCTTTTGGGACACCTTTTGGACAGATGCGCCACCACAAACTATTTAGGGATCAAATTATTATTCGGATCGTTCGTCTCACTGTTTTCCGTTGCCCATGTCGCCCGAAACCATGCTCAGACCCAATCTCCGTATAAACGAGAAACGCTGGAAGCACAAAGCCTTGTTTCACCGACGCCGTCGCCACCCCCTCATTCGTCTCGCCATCAGCGTATTGATTCTCGGCGTGCTGGTCGCCCTCGCCGCCTGGTGGCTAGAGGCGCCGCTCCTTGAACAACTCTCCGATCCCTTTTTATCATGACCGCCCTGTCCCGTAGACACCTCACGACCAAAAGCCGCCCGCAACGGATCGGGCTGGCCGTGTTGTTGCTGGCGTGCCTGTTCAGCACCGCGGCCGCCGGATCTCAACTGCCCGCGCCACGACTATCCACTTCGGGTGATGTCGTCACGGCAGGATACTACCGCCTCAGCTGGGAGACGGCGAGCAGTGAAGTGGAATCGGTAACAGCACCCCTAAAGGAATCTATTTGGACACCTGTTTGGGAACTACAGGAGGCCACCCAGGCGGATTTTCGCGATGCGGTGACCGCCTACCGCGGCCCCGATAGCGCCACGGTCTTCTCCGGCAAACCGGACGGCGCCCGGCATTATCGCCTGCGCAGTGTGGCGCCGCAGGCCAGCCCCTGGAGTGACACCGTTAGCGTGCGAGTCACCCATCATAGCCTGTCCCGCGCCCTGCTGTTTCTGTCGCTGGGTATCGTGGTGTTTGTGGCCACCGTGGTGCTGATTGTGCGCGGCCCGGAGGCAGCAAAATGAGTACCCCCGAGCTGCGGGTCAACGCCGAACGTCTGCGCGAGGACATCGACGCCCTCGCCCGGATTGGTCGGTATGAAGACCAGGGTATCTACCGCATGGCCTTCAGTGATGGCGACATGGCCGGCCGTGACTGGTTACGCCAGCGGATTATCGATAGCGGTCTGGAGTGTTATCAGGACGGCGCCGCCAATCTTTATGCGCGCCTGAACTGGAATGACCAGACCGCCAGCGTGATGGCAGGCTCGCACGCGGATACCGTACCGGGTGCGGGCCATCTGGATGGCGCCCTGGGGGTCATCTGTGCGCTGGAGGCCTTGCGCGTATTGCAGGAATCCGGGCTCACGCTGAAGCGCCCGCTGGAGGCCGTCTCCTTCAGTGATGAAGAAGGCCGCTTCGGCGGCATGTTTGGCTCCCAGGCCGTGGCGGGGCTGGTGACACCCGAGTATCTACACCAGGCCTGCGACCTCGACGGCGTCAGCCTGAGCGCCGCGCTGGCGGCCCGCGGACTGGATGCCCGCCAGGCGCTGCACGCCCAGCGTGCCCCCGGCAGCATCCATGCCTATGTCGAATTACACATCGAACAGGGGCCGGTGCTGGACCGCAAGCGTTGCAGCATCGGCATCGTTGACGCCATTACCGGCCTGTTCAAATGGGAAATCACCCTGAGCGGCGCCGCCAACCATGCCGGCACCACCCCCATGCATATGCGCGCCGATGCCTTTCAGGGCCTCGCCGAATTCGCTGGCCAGCTGGATCGCGTACTGGCGGAATACGGCAGCCCGCAAAGCACCGCGACCATCGGCCGAGTGGCGCTCAAGCCCGGTGCGGCCAATATGGTGCCGGGCGAGGCGGTGTTTTCACTGGATGTCCGCGATACCGACGCCACCACCCTCGAGACCATGGCCGCCGCCCTGCGCAGAAGCCTGTCCGCGATCGCCCGCCGCCGCAATCTGATGTTCGCCTTTACAGTACTGAGTGAGATCGCCCCCGTGCCGTGCGCCACCAGCGTGCTGGACGCCATCGATGAGGCGGTAACCGCCCTGGCCCTGTCCGCGACCCACCTGAGCAGTGGCGCGGCCCATGATGCCCAGATCATCGCCCGCATCGCACCCGCCGGCATGATTTTCGTCCCCAGCAAGGAAGGCCGCAGCCACTCCCCCGCAGAGTGGACGGCGTGGGCGGACATCGAGGCCGGCGCCAATGTCCTGTTAAACACCCTCAAACGGCTGTCCACCTGACCATGACCCACAAACACCAGACCCCCACACCCTCCACCGAAGACTTTCTGGATGTGGATCCCCTGCGCGAGGCCTACCGGCGCTCCATCACCCACACCCCGGCCGTCACCCTCTCGCTGGAGACCCATCAGACCGCCCTGCTGTGCATCGATATGCAGTACCTGGACGCGGCAGCGGGCTTCGGGGTGTTTGCCACGGCCGAGGCCTCGGGGGTGCCGCTCGCGGCCCAGCGCTACTATTTCGATCGTCTCGAACAGACCGTGCTACCCAATGTGCGCCAGCTACAGGACGCCTTTCGGGCCCGCGGGCTGGAGGTCATCCATACCCGCATCCAGTCGCTCACCCACGACGGCCGCGACCGCAGCCCAGGCCACAAGCGCCTGGGCCTGCATGCCGCGCCGGGCTCCAGGGAGGCCGAATTTCTGGAACAGGTCGCCCCGCTGGACGACGAGATCATCATCAACAAGACCGCCAGCGGCGTGTTTAACTCCAGCAATATCGAATACATCCTGCGCAACCTGGGCATCAACGGCCTGTTCGTGGTCGGCGTCTACAGCAACGAGTGCGTCTCCACCGCCATTCGGGATGCCTGCGATCTCGGCTTTCACGTCACTCTCATATCCGATGCCTGCGCAACCGTCACCCCGGAATTGCAGCACGCCACCATTACCACCATGAAGGACCGCTACGCCCGCGTACTGACCACGCAAGAGGCCATCACCGAAATCCGCGAAGTGGTCGAGCCATGAATAACATGCACAGCGCCCTGCTGGACGCCAATACCGGCTGGATGATCCTCGCCGCCTTCTCGCTGCTGTGGATCGCCCTGGGGGCCTATCTCGGCCGGCGCGCCAAAGGCCTGGAAGGCTTTATGCTGGCAGGGCGTCGGGTGGGTCTGGCCCTGGGCACCGCCACCGCCATGGCCACCTGGGTCACCAGCAACACCACCATGGCGGCCCCGCAACTGGCCCTGCAGATGGGCGTATGGGGCATGTTGGGATACTCCCTCGGCTCGGTGGGCCTGATCCTCTTCGCCCCGCTGGCCAGGCGCATCCATGCGCTAATGCCCGGCGGCTATACCAGCGGCGATTTTGTGCGCCTGCGCTATGGCAAGACGGCGTGGCGCATCTTTCTGCTCATCTCCCTGTTTTATGGCTTCGGCTGGCTGGTCTCCATGGGCATGGCGGGCGGTGTGCTGGTACATGCCCTGACCGGGATCGACTACCGCATCGGCATGAGCGTGATCCTCGCGGTGTGCGTGCTGTACACAATATTGGGTGGGCTGCGCGCGGTGATCGGCACGGATTTTCTACAGACCCTGATCATCCTGGTCGGTATCGTCATCCTGGCCTGGCTGGCGATCGCCGAAGTGGGTTTTGAGCGCATGCATGCGGCGGCACTGGAAGAACGCCCCGAGCTGCTGAACCTGCTGATGCCGGCCGCCATCATGTTTCTGTTTAACAACCTGCTGTTTGGGATCGGCGAAATCTTTCATTCCAATGTCTGGTGGAGCCGGGCCTTTGCCTTCCGTGCCGGCGTCGGCTTCAAGGCCTATTTCATCGCCGGGGTGTTCTGGTTGCCGATCCCGATTGTGGCCGGATTTATTGCCCTCACGGTACCGGCACTGGGGATCAATGTGCCTGCCGCCGACATGGTGGGGCCGCTGGTGGCGGCCAACCTGCTCGGGGCTGGTGGTGCCGTGCTGGTGTTTATCGTGGTGTTTGCCGCCCTCGCCTCCAGTCTTGATTCGCTGCTGGCCGCCACCTCTGACCTGATCCTCACCGACATATATAAGGGCCATTTCCGCCCCCGGGCCAGCGAGGCAGAACTCGCCCGCGCCGCGCGCTGGGTGGTGCTGGGGCTGGGTATCACCGCCTGGCTGTTATGCCTGCCGCGCCTCACCACCCTGGCCGAGCTGCTGTATTTCACCGGTGCCTTCGTGGCCAGCACCATCTGGCCCATCGCCGCCGGGCTGTTTTGGCGACGCGTCAATCCGGGCGGCGCGGCGCTGGCGATGGTGGCCGGCACCGTCATCGGCCTGGCCGGCTATTTCCTCATCGGCTTCTATGTGGCGGCGCTGATCTCCGCGGCGGTCTCCATGAGTGTCGTGTTGCTGACCACCTGGCTACGGCCCCATGAGTTTGACTGGGACAGGCTCGCTGGCCGCGGGGAGACACGAGTATGACGATCTCGATAAACGCACTGACCTGGTTGGTTGGAACGGCAATAGCTATAACTGCCATTGCACCCCTTGTATTAATCATCTTGTGGATAAAGGACTGGTTAACCAAACGCCTATGGTAGACAAAAAAAGCCCCATTCTCCGGGAACAGCTTGGAGACCAGACCCTGGACACCCAGGGATTCGAACGCCCCCGCGATCTGATGGACGCGATCCATGAAGACCTGGCCCCGCTGCTCGACCTGACCTTGCGTCCGGTGGTGTCCGCCAGCCAGTTCACGCGCGCGCAGCTGCTGCAGCTGTCACGGCTGGCGGCCCGGTATGAAACCCAGCCACAGATGATCACGCGGCCGCTGACCGGCAAGATTCTCATTAGCGCCTTTTATGAACCCAGCACCCGAACCCGGCTGTCATTTGAAAGCGCCTGGCATCGTCTGGGCGGCGACATCATGTCGATCACCGACCCCGCCTCGACCGGCATCGCCAAGGGCGAGTCGCTGTACGACATCGGCGAGATGCTCAATCACTACGGTGATCTGATTGTGCTGCGTGACGGTGACGAGAAGGCCGTCTATGAAATGCTCGAAGGCCTGCGCATCCCCATCATCAATGGCGGCAACGGCACCGATGAACACCCGACACAGGCCATGGCGGACATCTACGCCATCCTTAAATGGCGACCCGAGCTATGCCTACCCGAGATCAACATGCATGAGCGCATCCGCATCGGCATTATCGGCGTGCCGGGGCGCATGCGCACCGTGCGCAGCCTGCTGATCCTGCTGAGTCTGTTTGCCGATGCCCTCACCGAAGTCGTCATCATCAGTGATGAGAGTGATCCGTTTGCCAAAGACCAGCGTGAAGAACTGGAAGGCAAGGGCCTCAGCTTTCGGGTTAGCAACGACATGAACAAAGAGCTGCCGAAACTGGATGTGGTGTACATCAACACCATCGCCTGGGTGGGTGATGATTATGAAGAATTGGGCAGCCAGTACCGGCTCGACAAAGCATCGCCCCTGAAAGAAAACGCCATCATTCTGCATCCGCTGGCGCGCGGCGATGAACTTGCACGGGAACTGGATGACACGCCGCACAACTGGTATTTCGCCCAGGCCCGTGGCGCGGTATTCATTCGCATGGCGTTGTTGTCATCCATGTTAAAGAGTTTTACCTGATATCCATTAGCGGAGAAAAATTTACCTATTATGTGTGGCATAGCCGGATTTATATACCAAGACAGACAACACCCCGTTGACCCGGAAACCCTGGTGGCCATGGCCGCCATTCAACATCACCGCGGCCCGGATGGCTTCGGTTGGGAAGCCATGCCGGGTATCGGTTTCAGCCATGCCCGCCTGTCCATTATCGATCTGGATCAGGAGCGCGGACGCCAGCCCTTTGTGTCTGACGACAAAAGTCTGATGCTGACAAAAAACGGTGAGCTTTATGATTACCAGCGCATCCGCGCCGACCTGACCGCGCAGGGTGCACGCTTCCACACCCGCAGTGATTCCGAGATCATCATGCACCTTTATCCGCGCCTTGGGCTGGACAAAACCCTGCCGCATCTGCGCGGCGAATTTGCCTTTGCGCTGTATGATCGCGAACAGGACAGCCTGCATCTGGTGCGTGACCGGTTTGGCATCAAGCCCCTCTACTGGACAGAGATTAACGGCGGCATCGTGTTTGGCTCTGAATTGAAGGTGTTATTCGCACACCCCGAGGTCAGCCGTCAGTTTGATTCCGCGGGCCTCTATCACCAGTTAATGCAGACCATTGTGCCGGGCACCACCGCTTTCAGCGGAGTCCATCAGGTCAAGCCGGGGCATGTGCTCAGCATTCAGCGTCGCGATGGGCGCCTGCGTATCGACGAAAAATGCTATTGGGATATGCCATTTCCGGAACAGGATGCACGCGGAAAAATGGCTGACGAACAGGAGTATATCGACGCGGTTCGCGAACAGTTAATCGAAGCAGTGCAACTGCGACTGGAGGCCGATGTGCCGGTCGGCTGTTACCTGTCCGGTGGCATCGACTCCTGCTCCATCGTCGGCCTGTCGGCGGCCAGCACCCAGGGTTCGGTCAAGTCCTTCACTATCGGGTTTGATAGCGCCGACTATGACGAGACCCCCATCGCCACCGAGATGGCCAAATCCGTCGGCGCGGAGCAGGATATATTGCGCCTCGATGCGGACCAGCTGTATGACCACTTTGAGGAAACCCTGTGGCACACCGAACGCACCATCTATAACACCCTGGGCGTGGCCAAACTCCTCATGAGTCGCCGCGTCAATCAGGTCGGTTACAAGGTCGTGCTCACCGGCGAAGGTTCCGACGAACTGTTCGGCGGCTATCCGGCGTTTCGTCGCGACATGTTTCTGCACGGACTGGATCACCTGTCGGCCGAGGAACGCGGCGAATGGGAAGGCGTGCTGAACGAAAACAACAAACTGTTTAAAGGCGCGATGCTGGCGGAACAGAGCGTGGAAGATCCTGCCCTCACCGACAAGATCGGTTTTACCCCCTCCTGTCTGCAACCCTGGCTGGCCAGCAGTCAGTACGTACCCGATCTGTTACACCCGGAGCATCGCCGCACGTTGCAGGGTTACTCACCTGGCGCGGCGATTGCCGACACCTTCAATGCGGATGCACTGCACAACCGCCACCCGCTGGATCGTGCCCAGTACGTGTGGATCAAGACCATGCTGGAAGGCCAGATCCTCACCTGGGGCGGTGACCGGGTGGACATGGCCAACTCCATGGAGGCACGACCGCCATTTCTGGATCACCACCTGGCGGAATACGCCGCGACCCTGCCCCCCTCCATGCGCATCCACGGCCGCACTGAAAAATACGTGCTGCGCGAGGCGATGAAGGGGCTGCTGCCGGAGACGCTCTACAAGCGCGAAAAATTTGCCTTCATGGCCCCACCCGCACACACAGACCCAAAAAAATGGACGGCCATGCGCAGCCTCGCCAGCCGTCACCTCAGCCCGGAGCGACTCAGAGAGACCGGCCTGCTGGATCCGCAGGGTGTCGATGCCCTGTTCCGGCTGCACGAATCACCGGACACCTCGGCCGCAACCCAGACCCAGCTCGATGCTGTCATCAACCACCTGATCGGCGTGCAGGTGATGCACCAGCACTTTATCGCCGACGACATCCCCGCCAGGGCACGCCGCACGGCAAAGCAACTCGGCTGGCTGGTCGCATAAAGCCACAGCATTTTTTCCGTGGCCACTTTTCAGAGACAACTTTTTACATACAACAAAGGAGATCCACTATCCAACATCAAAACAGGAGTAGCTTGATGAAACGACACCGCATACAGTTTCCCCGATCAGGGGCCTTCAATCTTAACCAGGACGAGGCCTATTTCTATCTACAGGGATCAGCAGGACAACGAAAAATGCGGCTGCATGATTATGCTGAAATCTATCAGCTGCAAGGCCTCTACGAACAGGTCTTTTATGACCGCCTGAAATGCACATCCCCGAACAAGGTCACCGCCATTCTTGAATCCTCCGTCAGGCAATCGCAGGACAACTTTACAGAATTGCGGGTCCTGGATCTGGGCGCGGGCAATGGCCTGATGGGTGAAGAACTGAAGAAACACGGCGTATCACGCCTGATAGGCGTCGACATCATCCCGGAGGCTTACGAGGCAACCATCCGTGACCGACCGGGATTGTATGACGCCTATTATGTCGAAGACTTCACCGCCCTCAGCGACGAAAAAAAACAGGATATCGAATCGTGGCAGTGTGACTGCCTGGTAACCGTCGCCGCCCTGGGTTTTGGCGACATCCCGACGCGGGCCTTTATAGAGGCATTCAATATCATCAAGCCAAAGGGCTGGGTGGCCTTCAACATCAAGGAAAGCTTCTTTGACACCCGTGACAGCACCGGCTTTTCGACCATGATCAGGGAACTGATCTTTTCGGAATATCTTGATGTCTATCATATCGAACGGTATCGACACAGATTATCCATTGAAGGCGAACCGCTCTATTATTTCGCGATCGCCTGCCGAAAGAATGCAGACGTTCCACTGGAATTTCTGGCATCAAAAGGCATCGCGACCTAGCAACCGGTCAACCGTGGTTGGGTCGGCTATGGGGCAGGATAGTAGGAGAACAGGATAGTAGGAGAACAGGAGAACAGGATGTGGCCGCCAGCTCCGCTATCTCTGCTCGGCGGCTCGACTTAATGGCTGACCTATCGCGTCAAATTACTGAATCCCGCTACTGCGGCCATAAAATACGCACCGACCACGAACCATCCGCGGAGGTCGGTGGACGGCTCGCTGCGCCGCCATACATAACGACAGGTAGTCAATAACAGGTCAGAGTGAGACTGGCCGCGTTGTTTTTCTGCTTATTCGCATTCGCATTTGCATTGGTGAGGAAATCGATTTTCCCGGGAGGGCGTGAGGTCAGGAATACCGCATCACCTGATCCAGAGGTATCCGTGGCGTCATTTCAATTTTCGCACCCCGTTCAACATACCCCATTACAAACACCAGCTGCGGAATAGTCTTCAGGTCGGGCAGCATTTTCTCCAGATCGGTCCTCATTTCCGGAATTTCGAGCAACTGAAACACAGGATAAATACTCACGTCATGCAGCGAGGCTTCCAGGGCCATTCTCTCGAATACCTGCCCCACTTTGACCGCCGATGTGGGCTCATCCAGATTTGAGGTCAACACACCAAAAACTGCTGCATTGGCAATTATTTTCGATTCTTTTGTGGCAATCATATCGACGGCCTCCATATCCCGATCAAGCAATTCCAGCTCTTCCGACAACCAGGGATTATAGTAGTGCCCACCAGAGTTCAAGCTGGTCAATTCATGGCGGAATTCAGAATCAGAAAACAATATCGCATCACTGTCACGCACAAGTCGAACAAACTCATCTTTATACTTCGGATCATTAATAGTGTCTAATTCAACCTGATGCTGCATATCGGTATCGACGTAAATGTGTTCGCCGAGAAAGCCGGTTATGCTCTGCAGATCGGCACTGGATATTGGTTCATTTTTAAAATACTTCTTTATAAAGGTATCGCGATGACTGATTGCCGAAAATAAATACTCCGGTCGCGGCGCTATCGATTCATTCGCCGCTCCCAGAATGATTCTTACCGCCCAGTCGTTACTATAACCTTCCGGAAAATAAGAGACACTACGGTGACCCATCCCGAAATAAGCTATGGTGATCAATAGATTCTCCAGGGCACAGCCCAAACTGATGTATAACTCCCGCTTATCCGGATCCGCCATCTTCAGCCAACGGGAATTATCAGCGTAGATATTAATCTGATCTCCCTTATCATTGACTTCGAACTGCCATGGCTGGGTATTGTAGAAAGATGACGCCAATAGTGCATAGCGCAACATGAATTCCGATTTATCATGCTGACTGCCATTGCGTGGAAAATCTTTCGGGTCAACCTGCCAAGCTGACATTGTGGCTTTTTCAATCTCCATAATCGATCTCCTTGTGACATGCGATACAAATTTATCGCTGATTATTAATGTCTAGATCCTATCCATTCCATCATTAATATCATTGAAAAACATCAATATCGCTGCTGCCCCAATAACAGATACCACCACCTTGCAACTGGTTATTCTCCCACATTCCTCTATGAACCCACCTATGGCTATTGCGAAAACGCAATGACTCGATCAGGACAGATCAATACTCTCTGCAATGGGATTGGCGCATGACTCGAATCAATTAATTCGATCGATAATTAACGACATCCATTCCCCATCCATCTGCTTGTTACACCGACACTGAAAGACACGAATATTGCAGGGATCGCATATGAAAATTCTGGTTGTTTATTACTCTATGTATGGACACATTTATCAGATGGCCCAAGCCGTCGCCGAGGGCGTTGAATCTATCAGTGGTGCTCACGCGGAACTGCGCCGGGTACCGGAAACACTAACCGATGATGTATTGGAAAAGATGGGCGCCCTGGACGAAAAAAAGAGTTCGGCCAACATCACCCTGGCAACCGTGGATGAACTCGAACAGGCGGACGCCATCATCTTCGGCACGCCCACACGCTTCGGCAATATGTGTGGCCAAATGCGGCAATTTTTTGATGCCACCGGTCATCTATGGGCAACGGGCGCGCTGATCGGAAAAATCGGCAGTGTCTTCACCAGCTCAAACACACAGCATGGCGGCCAGGAGTCCACCATTCTCTCCATGCATACCACGCTGCTGCATCACGGCATGGTCATTGTGGGCCTACCCTACAGCTTTGAGGGGCAAATGCGTATGGATGAAATTACCGGTTGTTCACCCTATGGTGCCAGCACCATTGCCGGTGCCGACGGTGTTCGCATGCCCAGCGAGAATGAACTGGCAGGCGCCCGCTATCAGGGCAGCCATGTCGCCGCACTGGCGGCCAAACTGACTCGCGCATAACTATTCCCTGATGACCGATACCCTGGTGATCTATGACCTGTTCTGGTATTACCCTTATACCCTCAGCGGGATGACACGTATCGCCGGCCTGCTTTGCTTCGCACAAGGGCGTGCTGAACAGGTATTGATCGACGGCCTGCCCCTGGATTAAATGCCGTCATTCAGCGGCAACCCGGCTATATCGTCGCCGTCGCATCGCTGTCGATATTTTTTGTTAGATGGCAAGTCGAGCGCCAGGAGCCGGCGTTTCTTAACGACGCTCAGACCCTCAGTCCGGCCCGCGCTCGATACTGCAACACAGGCTGCCACCCGCCCCTTCCTCCTCGCCCTTTTCCGTACTCTACATTGCGCCGGTGACCGGGTTGGGACGGAGGGTAGCGTATCCCTTGAGGCCCTTGGAATGGGCAATTTCATAAGCAGCGGATGCCGTATTCGGCAATGCTGGTGCGAATGTCTTCGGGCAGGCTCCGAATCTATTCTTCAATATATGGGCTCAATAAATGGGCTCAATAAATGAGCTCAAGGATTGAGTTCAAGGATTGATTGAATTTCTGCGGCTTCAAGCGTCTCCTTGTTCAACAGGTGTTCGGCCAGGGCATCCAGTAGCGGACGGTGCCCCTTCAAGAGATCAGCGACCTCTTTTTCAATGCCTTCCCCTTGGCTGATCGACTTAACGGATGGCCTAAAACACGCACGTCCACAAATCATCGTCAGATGTCAATGGACGACGCGCCGAACATCCATATATAACTACAGGTGCAGATTAAAAATCGGTGACTTACTGGCCGAGTTATTTTTCTGCTTATTCGCATTCGCATTTACATTCGTAAGAAAAAATCGATTTTCCCAAAAAAGCGTGGGGCAGAAATGCTGCATCAACCTTACCCAGCCGTCATTTCCATTTTCGCTCCCCGTTCAACATAACCCATCACCCATTCACCTGCAGTGAAAATAAATTGCAAAGAACATTCAATGCTGAATGTTTTGAATTTTCTGGATTCGATTCAACAAATTCCCGGGTGGATTTGGCTGTTTAACAAGATATTGCCTGTAATAGCGTAAAGCTTGCTGGAAATCACCTTGACGATCATAGGTGGCACCAATATTGTAATAGGGCTGCGGGTTTGTCGGATCAGCAGAAATGGCGCGTCGCCAAGAGTTTATCGCCCCAGAAAAATCGTTACGCATATACAAAATATTACCTAAATTGTTATACGCATAGGAGTACTTTGGATCCAATCTTACCGTCAGATTAAACTCCTTTTCGGCTTTGTTATATTCCTCTCTCTCCAGATACATCATGCCTGTGGAATAGCGCAACAAGGGAAAATCAGGTGAGAATAATACCGCTTTTTCAAAATATTTTTTCTCATCTAAAAAATAAGACACGCGCCACATTGATACCGAAAAATAAAGCGCTACATAACTGACCGTTATCAAAACTAAAACACTCTCCTTGACGCGCAAACTTAACAGTCCCTTTGCTAACAACACACAGAATCCCAGCGATCCCAAATAAAGTATCTTGTCCATAAAATAGAATTGTGCGAATTCACCCACATTGAACATCACAAGCAGCCACACGAAAAACCATGCATACCAAAATAGCCATGCCTGATGGTATTTCCAGAGCCACGCAGCAACCAAGCCAAGACCTATTACGCCAAAATAAATAAAACTCTGTCCGACTGATATTTCAGCAAACATTCCAGGCTTGTTATGGTAAAGCGCTATCGCTGCATCCGGCACAAAAAATATCTTTACGCTGGTAGTCAGTATCGTTGATATCGCATTCAACCATGGCACAATCCCAATGTTGGTGATCGGCAAGCTACCAACAGCGAATGAGCGCAAAACAAGAAATGATACTACCAATACCAAATACGGGATTAAAAAATTATAATCCTTAAATGTCTTTTTATCTGCTATCAGATATCGCTCCAATACCAATATTATAGGCAACAGTATCGCCGATTCTTGCGCCAACAATGCCGTAGAAAACGAAACTAAAGACCACATTATTTTATTTCTAAGGTGGAAATAAAATGATAAAAGGCAAAACAACGAAAAAACAAGATAAGAATCTGAATAAGCCCAGCTTACCGCCTCTACATGACTAGGGTTAACTGCAAAAAACATCGCTGACATGAAAGCGACTAAAGAATTCCTGGTTACTTCACGCACCACCAAAAAAGCCAACAACACAACCAATAAATTTAAAATGATACTGACAGCGTGAAAACCCGCCGGATTTTTCCCGAATATTTTATACTCCAAAAAATGAAGCATCCTGATAAGCGGGCGGTAATAGCCAAGGCTTTTATGGGCCACTCCTTGTTTTTCAAGGTGGCTAGCCACGCCCTCCGTAAAGTACGAAGAAATATAACTGGAGTCACGAATTGACGGATCATTTAAAAACGTTTCTGTATCATCCCAGATAAAACCACCGAAAAAAGATGGGGAATACAGTGTCAATGACAACAGAGACAGTATAAAAAATACGATCCAATATTGTTGTCGTGGATTACGCCATGAATTTTGTAGGCTAAAGATGATGGGAGACATTATAACGACCTAAAAATTTTATTTTTGGCATAGAAAAGAAAATTGCAGATAAAAATCCATTAACAGACGTCCCGGCCAAGCCATCTAAACCTGCTAACTTTAATGCTGCATTCAGAAAATTACTCACCAGGCGCAAACAATCAAATGTCAGCGTTTTCTTAAAAAAAAAGCAGAGCTAGGAATAACCATAGGTAAGTGACCTTAATGCACATGACAAAATAAATAGTGGGAATACTCAGCACATTAATTTGAAGCCGCCAAAAAGCGCTATAATGCACATACTCATCAGGTTACTCAATGAGAAAATGGTTATTATGACACAAGACGGAGATGTTTTAATCCGTTCCTGACAGCCGCTTCACTGCGATCGAGATAGCGACACATTCATATTAATATTTGTGCGCTAGTACGGTATTATTTCCAGCACTGGAACATAGATTACCACCGGCGCATTGTCGAAATTATCCACATTGTCATAGATCTTGCTGGCAATCGTGGGAATGTCCGCACTACCCCACCAGTTACACGTAGCATCGATGGTCACCGAAGCACCTGTCAGGCAGCGCCAACTGGACAGATTGTATTGCGTATAGTCGTAAATACTATTGCCAGTTATGAACTAAACTCGTAGAAATATCACCTCCTGCTGTTATGACGCCGGGCAGCCAAGTTACTATGATTGACTATGAGCTTTGCGGCCGGGTTTCCGCTTGGTCTGACCAAGCTTCAACGGCTAACAATTGATAACATAATGAAAAAATGTTCACTGGTGGATAAAGCAGTTGCTTAACGGCTAGCATGGAAAACCGGACGGCATCCCGGACTAAAAGGCTGCTTGCAAATATAATCGGCATTGGATATAAGGCCTACGTGTTACCGCGTTGGTTCGGTTTGCTATTCACACGTTAACGTCCGACGCCTGTGCAAGGGCAGCGTTGTACATTCAAAGGGTAAGAGCATTGAAACCCGTTGTATCGACAATCTTTTTACTGGCCTGTAGCAATGTCTTCATGACATTCGCCTGGTATGCCCATCTCAAGGAACTCAACAACAAACCCTGGATTATTGCCGCGCTGGTCAGCTGGGGGATTGCATTATTTGAATATATGTTCCAGGTCCCGGCCAATCGTATTGGCTATACTGTCTTATCCATCGGGCAGCTCAAGATACTGCAAGAAATCATCACCCTGAGCATCTTCGTACCTTTTTCGCTGTATTATCTAAAAGAACCCCTGAAGCTGGATTATCTCTGGGCAGGTCTCTGCCTTGTTGGGGCGGTCTATTTTATGTTCAGAAGTAAATTTGGATGAAATGAGGATCACGAAGAATATAGTGATCGGGTTTTCAGGCGGCAAGCAGGCCTTCGTGAAAAGATACCCGGACCGGGTAAGCGTTAAACCCTGATGACAACACGGCCTGACGACTGAAACACATGGAGGCGGAACCCGGAGTCGAACCGAGATACACGGATTTGCAATCCGCTGCATAGCCATTCTGCCATTCCGCCGTATTGCGTTACCACTACCGGTTATATTGCATAACCTTTATTGCATGACCCTAGTATTGCATAGGCGTAAAACTAAAAAACCCCGACCGCAGGATCGAGGTTTAGATTCTTGCGCCATTTATTCCTGAAAAATTAATGGAGCGGGAAACGAGATTCGAACTCGCGACCCCAACCTTGGCAAGGTTGTGCTCTACCAGCTGAGCTATTCCCGCCTGCGCTTTAAGCCGAGGTATTGTACTGGCGAGAGATTCACTGTCAAGCGTCTGAAGCAACTTAATGGCAACTTAATGTCGACTTATTCATTTTCTTTTTGCATTGCCGGCCAGGAGGCCCGCAAATAGATGACCATTGACCACAAAGTCAGCCCGGCGGAAATGTACAAAAAGGTGAAGCCGATTTCGGCGGTGGGAAAATCGCCAATGGGTTCCCGGTAGAGCAGCAGCACCAGGGCCAGCATCTGGGTGAAGGTCTTGATTTTACCGATCACGGAGACCGCGACCTGGGCGCGTTCACCCAGTTCGGCCATCCACTCGCGCAGCGCGGAGATGACGATCTCGCGGCCGATGATCACCGCCGCCGGCGCGGCGAGAAAAAGCCCGGCATAGGCGGTCGGGTTGACGTCCACCAGCAGCACCAGGGCCACGGCCACCATCAGCTTGTCGGCAACCGGGTCGAGAAAGGCCCCGAAGGCCGAGGTGAGGTTCATGCGCCGTGCCAGATAGCCGTCCAGCCAGTCGGTCCCGGCGGCAAAGGCGAAGACGATAGTGACCGCCAGGTTGGCCCACCCCACCGGCAGATAGAACAGCACCACAAACACCGGGATCAGGGCGATACGCAGCAGGGTGAGGGCATTGGGCAGGTTCAGGTTCATTGGCTTCGTGGTCTCAACTTCGGCGGCGCGTGCAACGGCGCCTATTCATCAACATGAAACACATCATACACACGCTGCGCCAGCTGCTTGCTGATGCCGGGCACGCGGGCCAGATCTTCCACCCCGGCGCGCGACACCTCCTGCAAGCCGCCGAACTGTTTTAACAGGGTCTGGCGACGTTTGGGGCCGAGGCCAACGATCCCTTCCAGCACCGAGGTGTTACGGGCTCTGGCGCGCCGCTGACGGTGTCCGGTAATCGCAAATCGGTGTGCCTCGTCGCGAATCTGCTGGATGAGGTGCAGGGCTGGCGAGTCTGCCGGCAGTATACGGGTGGTGCCTTTGGCGGACAATTTTTTATCCGCTGCACCATTCGCCCCGCGATACCGTGACAGGATCAGCTGCTCCTGTCCCGGCCGCCGGGCGGGGCCCTTGGCCACGCCCACCAGGGTGATGCCGCTGATCTGCAGCTCTTCCAGCACCGCCTCGGCCTCGCTCACCTGCCCCTTGCCGCCATCGATGAGCAGCACGTCGGGCATCTTGCCCTCGCCCTTTTTCAGCCGGGTATAGCGCCGCAGCAGGGCCTGATGCATGGCGGCATAATCGTCACCGGGGGTGATGCCCTCGATGTTGAAGCGCCGATAATCCGCTTTCACCGGCCCGCTGGTATCCAGCACCACGCAGGAGGCCACGGTGGCCTCGCCCATGGTGTGGCTGATATCGAAGCACTCCAGGCGCTGGGGCGGGCTGTCCAGCTGCAGCACATCCTGCAGGGCCTCGAAGCGGCGCAATACTGTGCTCTTGGTGGCGATCTGGGTGGTGAGCGCATTGTCCGCATTGGTCACCGCCATCTCCACCCAGCGCGCACGCTCTCCGCGCAGCTTGTGGGAAATCTGCACGCGCCGGCCGCTCTCCGCGCTCAACACGCTCTGCAGCAGCTCGCTATCTTCCAGCGCCTGATTGACCAGGATCTCCGAGGGCACCCTGCGTCCGCTGTCGCCCCTCAGGTAATACTGGGCGATAAAGGCCGCCAGCACCTCCCCCGCCTCCGCCCCGTCGGCGTGCCGCGGGAAAAAGGTCTTGTTGCCGAGGTGGCGGCCATCGCGCACAAAGAAGACCTGCACGCAGGCCAGTCCGCCGCCGGTGACCGCGGCGATCACGTCCAGATCCCCACCCTCGCCGCTAACGTATTGCGACTCCTGCACGCGCCGCAGATTGGCGATCAGGTCGCGGTACTGCGCCGCCTCCTCAAAGGCCTGCGCCGCGGATGCCTGCTCCATCTGCCCGACCAGCTCGTCGATCACCTGCGAGCTTTTGCCCTCCAGAAACATTGTGGTGTGGCGGATGTCCTCCCGGTAGCGGGCCTCGTCGATCAGCCCCACGCAGGGCCCGGTGCAGCGCTTGATCTGGTATTGCAGACAGGGCCGGGTGCGATTGTTGAAAAAGTTGTCCTCGCACTGGCGCACCCGAAACAGCTTTTGCAGCAGGTTGAGGCTCTCGCGCACGGCCCCGGCACTGGGATAGGGCCCGAAATAGCGCCCCTTGGCGCGCTTCGCCCCGCGGTGATAGGCCAGCCGTGGATAGTGCGGGTGGTCGGAGAGGAAGATATAGGGGTAGCTCTTGTCGTCGCGTAGCAGGATGTTGTAGCGCGGCTTCAGCTCCTTGATGAGGTTGTTTTCCAGCAGCAGGGCCTCGCCCTCGGTGTGGGTGACGGTGACCTCCACCCCCCGGATCTGCGCCACCAGGGCGCGGGTCTTGGCCCCCTGCGAGGCGCTGCGAAAATAGCTGGAGACGCGCTTTTTGAGATTTTTCGCCTTGCCCACGTACAGCACCTGGCCCTCGGCATCGAGCATGCGATACACACCGGGGCGGCTGGTGAGGGTTTTCAGATAGGCCCGGGCATCAAACCCGGCACCGGTGGTCGGCGTTGCTGCGGGCTGGTCGTCCGCTCTGTTGATGGGTTCTTTATCCGCCATCAGCGCCTTCTGCTGGCCTTTACCCGCTTGCGGGCCTGGGCGAATACCGCCTGAAACATCTCCGCCGTTAGCCGCCGGGTCTGGGTGTTGTAACGGCTACAATGGTAGGAATCCAGCAGGTAGATGGACCGCGATTTTCCATCAGGTAGTTGTCGTAAGCTATTGTGTTCAAAAGGATAGTCCTTCAACTTCAGGCCCAGCGCCCGCAACACCGCATGGTGCGCGATGGTCCCCAGCGCCAGCACACAGGCGCCCGGCGACAGCCCTGCCAGCTCGGCCTGCAGATAGACATTACAGGTACGGATCTCCTCCGGGCTGGGCTTGTTTTGCGGCGGCAGACACTTCACGGCATTGGTGATCCGACAGTCGATCAGCACCAGGCCATCGTCTGCCGAGACTGAGGTCGGGGCGCTGCTAAAGCCGAAGTCATAGAGCGTCTGATAGAGCAGGATGCCGGCATGGTCGCCGGTAAACGGCCGACCGGTGGCATTGGCGCCGTGCATGCCCGGCGCCAGCCCCACAATCAGCAGGGCGGGATCGTCCACGCCAAACGGCGCGACCGGCCGGGCATGATAGTCCGGATAGGTCCGTTTGATCTGGTCGAGGAAATCGCTCAGCCGCGGGCAGCGGCGGCAATCGGGATCAAAAATGGGCTTCGTTGTAGTCACGCGGCTCCCGGCAGGTCGGTCATGGATGGGCGGTTGATTGATTGGCCAATGGGCACGCCCGTAGCATAACATTTGCCATTGCCGTTGATGAGCCAGGGCCCTCGCGGCGCAGGTTTTTTTTGATTCGGGATGAACAAATCGGCACACTAGTACTCCTTCAGGAAGGCGTCGAATCCGTCCAGCGGCAAGGCGGCGATAAAGTCAGGCAAACCATACGCCGCTATCAGTGAGTGGCTGGTGAAGCCACCGGCGTTGAAAATCAGAACATCAGGTGTTGAGAGGACGTGTTATGCGGCATAGGACAATGGTGAAAAAGATCGGGATGGTGCTGCTGGCCACGAGCGCCAGCCTCCTGCTGAGCAGCTGCCTGGTGGAAAAGGACAAGATTGTAGAAAAGATCGCCCGCAAGACGGATACCCTGCGCATCTACCGGGACGGGGATTTCATTGATTACAACCTTACCGCCATCATCAGTGCCAACGGCGACATCCCCGTCACCCAAATTGGCAGCGTGCGCATCCTGTGGGAGAGCATTGCAGAATTACAGGACCCCATCACGCTCGCAAACATCGTCTCGACCTACCCAGTATTAAAAGAGACCACCACCCTGACCTATGAGGGCAACGACATCCCTGATGCCACCGTCGTGCGCTACATCAGCCAGGTCAATACCGACTCGGCAGACCCCGACCAGGGCAGCATGCTCCTGCATGCCATTGAAGCCGCCGGTGAAAAATTCTGGCCATATGATCCCACGACAACATCAAACTCTAGCTCACCGGTAATACGCCCGGTGATTTTTGCGTCTCCATTAATATCTATGCCGTCTTCGCCTTATGCCTATTCCATCATGGAGTGCAACAGCCCTGGCCTGTGTGATACAAAAATTTATACCTTGAATGAGAATATATTTGCAGTCGTAGGCGATACGCGTGAGATCAGCACCAACCTGGGCATCTTCAGCAATCCCTTCCAGATCAACTTTTCGGGCACCACCACCCCCAATGGTGAACAGGCGATTGCATTTCTGGGAGACATACGCGACGCCTGCGGCACCAGCAGCGATCAAATCAGCCACAACGGCGAGATGTTTGTGATTCCGGAGATTGGGGTGATACGAATGGAACACGACTGCACTATCAGCCCATCAGGCAACTCCGTGCATTACATCCTCACGGTGCGCAACACGAGCTTCAACTAATAGTGTCTTTCCGTGATACGAGGCGGATAAGCATTAGCAGGTTGATTCATCAAAGGGGCAAGCCGTAATTCCCGCACCATCGCGTTACCGTCACGCTATATCCAGCGGCCACTCACACCAGGCAGTGGCTCTGTCCCTGACTACAGATAATTAAATAACGACAGATTCTGAATCCTGGCGAAACTCTGCTGGGCGGCCTGTAAGGTGGCCAGTTGCAGGTTCAGGCGGCTCAC
This sequence comes from Gammaproteobacteria bacterium, assembly GCA_032250735.1. Taxonomy (NCBI): domain Bacteria; kingdom Pseudomonadati; phylum Pseudomonadota; class Gammaproteobacteria; species Gammaproteobacteria bacterium. Next base: position 85,180 of record JAVVEP010000002.1, on the reverse strand, counting down.
TGCCTCGGCAAAATCCAGGTCTTCGATGGAGGACAGCGTCTTCTGTCCCTGGAAGATAATATCCTCATTCAGTACCCGATGGCTGTCGATGGAATTCTGTCGACCACCGGTCTGGGTACGGAAGCTGCTCAGGTGCTCCAGGGCCAGATCCAGATCCGCAACAATGTTGGTGTTGGGCGTGCCGGCCTCGAGATCAAGGGCAAACTGCTCCAGGGTTTCAAAGACATTTTCGGTGCCGCCACCGGTCTTGGGGATATCCACAAACACCGATTGCCCCGGATCGCCCACCGCAATAAAACGCGTCTCGCCGATCTGCACATTGCGCTGCCCCAGATCGCCGGTATAGGCATAGGTAAACTCTCCGGGCGGCCCTTCGGTGGCGGTAAACGGTGTGGTATTCACATTGAAGCCGGAAAATATATATTCCCCGTTAGAGTCCTTTTCGTTCGCGACGCTCATCACCTCATTGAGCAGTTCGCGGGTCTCGATCGCCAGATTGGCGCGCGCTGTGGCCGGCAGGGTGGTGTTCTCGGCCTGTACCGCCAGCTCGCGGACGCGCTGCAGCACATTGATGCCCTGGGTCAGCGCACTCTCTTCCTGGCTGATACGCCCCACCGCGGCATCCGCATTTTCGCCGTATTGCTGGTGGGTCTCGATGACCTTGTTCAGGGCCAGGATCTGCGTGCTACCGAGCACGTCATCCGAGGGCGCCAGAATACGCTTGCCGGAGGCCACCTGTTGCTGGGTGAAGCTCAGATCACTCTGCCGCTCCAGCATGGCGGTGACGCCACGGTCCTGCATTTGTGTGGTTGAGATTCTCATTTTATTTCACCCGCGACAACATAGCTTTATTTAGCGACGGCCTAGCGGCCCGTCACATTGATCAAGGTCTGAAAAATTTCATCGGAAATCCGTATCAGCTGGGCCGCGGCCTGATAGGCCTGCTGGAACTTCACCAGGTTGGCCGCCTCCTCATCCAGGTTCACCCCGGAGACGCTCTGATGTTCCTCTACGGCCCGGTTCAACAGCGCCGCCTGGGCATCGGCATTCACCTTGGCCTTGCTGGTCGCGCCGCCCACGGTGGCCACCAGTTTTGCATAGGCCGACTGATAGGTCTCGGTATTACCGCCCAGCAGGCTCTTTGACTGCATGGCGGCGAGGGCCAGGGCATTGGTGTTATCGCCCAGGGCGTTGCCCGACGTGGCCGCCGCGAATTCGGCGGCTGAGCCGATGGCCACATCAATGTCATTGCCCGCATTGCGTACCGGGCGAATCAGGAAACTATCACCGGCGGCGGCGGTGCCGGTCAGTGTGAGTGTGAGCCCATCGGCGGCGACGGTGCGGGGAAAATCGCCGATCGCAAAGCCGCTGTCCACAATAGTGTCATCGCTAATACGCCGCAACGAGAAGGTTGCGCCGTCATAGTTCAGCCGATAGTCGCTGGCTTTTAACAGCGTGGCATCGTCAATGGCAACCCCCACGGTGCCACTGGCCGGATTATTATTGGAACTGGAAAACACCTCCGGGCTGGAGACGTCGATGGCGTTAAAAAAGAGCCCGCCCGCATTACCATTAATATCATCACCCAATTGATGTTGGGTATTAAAGGTGGCCGCCAGGCCGATGGCGAGTCGGCCCATCGAATCCTGTACCGGATTGATGATCTCCTCCCTGAAGGCCAGCAGGCCGCCCAGTTTGCCACCAGTGATCTGGCTGCTGATGGAATAGTCCGTGGCGCCACTGCTCGTACTCACTTCGAGCTGGCTCTTGTCGAATTCATTGCGCATGGTGCCAATGGTGTTCGCTTCATTTCCCAGCACCAGGGTCTGGCCATTGCCGATAAAGATATTGATCGAGCCATCGCCGCCATCCACCGTACTCACGGAAACCAGTTCCGCCAGTTGATTGATGAGCACGTCGCGTTTGTCCAGCAGGTCATTGGGGGGCTGACCGCCGGAACGCGCCATCTCCTGGCTGATACTGCTGTTCAGATTGGCAACCGATGAGGCAATGTTGCTGATCTCGGTGGTGACCGCGCCCAGTTGATCGTTGACCGAGTTACGCAAATCCTCAAAGCGTTTATCCAGCGAGGCGAAGCGATCCACCAGGGTCTCCGCTTCGAGGATCACCACCTGGCGGGCAGGAATCGAGGTCGGGTTATTGGCGGCATCCTGCAAGGCATTGAAGAAGCTCTGTAATGCCGGATTCAGTCCTGCATCATCATTGGCGAGCAGGCCATCCAGACCAGAGGCGAGCTGCTGCAGGGTATCCAGCTGATTGAAGGTGGAGGTGCGCGCCGTGACCTGCGCGGACAGGAAGTCATCGTATACGCGCTTGACGGTAACGACATTCACGCCGGAGCCGACAAAGCCATTACCGACCGCGATGGGATTGCGGGTCGCAAGCTCCACCGACTGACGACTAAAGCCATCGGTATTGACGTTACTGATATTGTGGCCAGCGGTGGCCAGGTTGCGTTGGGACGCCTGCAACCCGGATATCCCGATGCTCAACATATCGCCTGAACTGGCCATGAAATACTCCAATCAATCCCGGGTTTTAAGGCACTACATGTGCCCGCCACCCAAAGTGGTTATCGTCTAAAACGCCTAAATCTTTACCGATCTCAATGCCTGCTGGAGGTCGTCTCCACCGGCTATGCGCATGATTTTATTTGCATAATGTGGGTCGGTGGCGTAACCCGCCTGCGACAGCTGCTGGGTAAATGCCTCGGCATCCGCCGCCACCTCCAGCGCCGCCTGGTAACGGGGCGACTGCTGCATAAAATTGACGTAGTCCGCGAAGCTCTCGGCAAAGGACTCATAGGCCCGGAAGTTTGCCCGCTCGCGCACCGCAATGCCGTCCCGATACTCCAGGGTCGATACGCTGGCCGTCTCCCCGCTCCAGCGCGCATCGGCCTTGATGTTAAACAGGTTGTGACTGCTGGCGCCGGACCTATCACGGTTGACCTTTTTTCCCCAGCCGGTTTCCAGCGCGGCCTGGGCAAGGATCACCTCAGGGGCAACGCCCAGTTTTTCCGCCGCTGCCCTGGCCAGGGGCCACAGGTGCTCCACGAACGCCTGCGGGGTGCCTAATACCACCTCTTCGCTCAGCGATACCTTGTCCCGCGCATCGACCCTGGGTATTGCACCATCGGTCAGCGGCACAGGACGTACCACCGGAAAGACAGGGGAAGGCCTGTCGGAATGAATTGCGGTATTGGGAATCGAGGCTTCGGGCGTTGACTGGCCGGTTTGTAATTGCTTGATCAACATCTCTGCAATGCCCACCCCTTTACCGGCGGCCAGATCAATGGACAGTTGCTTGTCATGCCAGTCCTGATAAAACTCCGTCTGCTGATTATCAAACAGGCCCTCCTCATCGCCTTCACCATGGGCACTCTTCAACATCATCTGCAGGAAGATGGCCTCAAACTGCTCGGCGACAAAGCGCAGCGACTCCGCCGAATTCTCTTCGGTGGTACCGTGGCGCAAGGTGTTCAGGCCTTGCAGGTCGGCATAGACTCCGGCTGATTGAAGAGGTGTGGTCATGGGGTTCAGGCTTCTGCTCTATCCGTAAACATCGCGGCTAGATAACCAGAAGAGTGGCCTTCAGTGCACCGGATTGTTTCAGTGCCTCAAGAATCGCGATCAGGTCACTGGGCGTGGCGCCCACCTCATTGATCGCCCGCACGATATCATTCAGCGAGACACCGGGATTAAACAGGAACATGGGCTTGGCCGTCTCGCTCACTGCAAGCTGGGTGCGCGGCACCACCACGGTCTCGCCCTCGGAGAATGGCGCTGGCTGGCTCACCTCCGGCTGTGCGGCGATGGTGACGGTCAGACTGCCGTGGGTGATCGCCGCCGGCATCACCCGCACATGGCGGCCAATGATGATGGTGCCGGTGCGCGAATTGACCACGATCTTGGCCGAGGCCTCCGCCGGCGAGACTTCAAAGTTTTCCAGCAGGGACATGAAGGCCACCCGCTGTGACGCGTCGCGTGGCGCATTGACCATGATCGACGCACCATCGACGGCCTGTGCGGTGCCATCACCGATTTCGGCATTGATCGCAGTGGCAACGCGATTGGCGGTAGTAAAGTCCGGGGTATGCAGATTCAGGGTCAGGGAATTGCCCTGCAGAAAGGCCGTGGTAACGCCCCGCTCTACCATCGCCCCGTTAGGAATCCGGCCGACACTGGGGACGTTGACGGTAATACTCGAACCACCGGCACCGACCCCAAAGCCACCCACTACCACGTTACCCTGGGCGATCGCATAGATATTGCCATCCGCGCCTTTCAGGGGCGCCATCAGCAGTGTGCCGCCGCGCAGGCTTTTCGAATTGGCAATGGACGAGATGGTGACGTCAATGGTCTGACCCGGTTTTGCGAAGGCCGGCAATTCCGCATGCAGGGAAACCGCGGCCACGTTCTTGACCTGGGGGTTCACATCCGGCGGAACGGTGATGCCAAACTGCGCCAGCATGCTCTTCAGGCTTTGTACGGTGAAGGGGGCCTGACTGGTCTGGTCACCCGTGCCATCCAGACCGACCACCAGGCCGTAGCCCACCAGCTGATTGCTGCGCACACCGGCAATCGAGGTAATGTCTTTCAGCCGTTCGGCAGAGACGTTGAACGAGATAAGGCAAAGCCCGATGACGACCAGCAGCTGATTTACAGTAATCGATCTCTTAGCAATCGTCATTTTATACACCCGTTTTTTATCATCATTAAGGTCAGTCATTGTTCAAGTCGTGCTGTCGTTCGTCCGTCAATCAAAAGAAACTAGAAGGGCCACCAATTGCTATCAAATACCCGCTGTAGCCAGCCCTTGGTATTGGCATCGGCCAGCACGCCCTGCCCGCCATAGACGATACGGGCGTTGGCCACCTGGGTGGAAAATACCGTATTGGTGGGGCTAACATCCGAGGCGCGGACAATGCCGGAAATGCGCACGTGCTCGGAACCCTGGTTCAGGGTCAGCAGCTTTTCGCCACGAATCATCAGATTGCCATTGGAAAATACATCCACCACGGTCACCGTGATCCGGCCCGTCAAACTGTTACTTTGCGTACTGTCGCCCTCGCCCGCAAAATCCCGCTCGGCATCAATGCTGGCTGATAGAATGTCACGCCCGTTGCGGGTCACGCCCTGCCCGAACAGGGTGGGAGCGGCAATGGAGACTTCGGCATCTTTTGCCGTATTGGTGCTGGCGCTTTTACTGGCGTTGGTCTTTTCCTGCAGAATGATGGTGATGATATCGCCGACACGGTGCGCCTTGGCATCCTCGAACAGTGCTACGCCAAAGCCTGACTTATAGATCGAGCCATCGCTGACCGGTAATGGCTCGACGCTCAATGGACGTACGGGTGCGAACTCGGGATCGGACACCGCATGGTGCGTGGTACTACAACCCACGGACAACAAAAATGCGCCGGATATAACAAGCCAGGTGAATACATTCCGGGGCACTGCCAGAGTTGGGCTGCTTGTCTTTGTTGTTGGAATCATGGTCACGGCAGTTACCCTTGGTTCAGTATTTCAGGCATCGGTTACAGGTTGTTATTCAGGTACTGCAACATCTGGTCGGCCGTGGAGATGGCCTTTGAATTCATCTCATAGGAACGTTGCGTTTCGATCAGCGCAACCAGTTCCTTCACGGAATTCACGTTAGAGGATTCCAGGGCGCCCTGCACCAGACTGCCGATGCTGTTAAGCCCCGGTGTGCCGGTCTGGGGTGCGCCACTGGCGGCACTCTCGGAATAGAGATTTTCACCCAGGGGCTGAAGGCCGGTGGGATTCGGAAAATCGGCTAACTGAATATTGCCTATCTGGGTCGGTGTGGCGTTGCCGGAAAGCGTGACAGAAACAATACCGTCGGAGCCAATGGTAACGCTCTGCGCATTGTTGGGAACGGTGATCGCCGGTTGCAAGGGGTTACCCGAAGCGGTAACGATCTCGCCGGTGGCATTGAGTTGGAACGAACCGTCACGGGTATACGACAGCGAGCCGTCCGGGCGCAGCACCTGGAAGAAACCCCGGCCCTGCACCGCCAGGTCAAGAAAGCCTTCGGTCTGCACCAGGTTTCCCTGTGAATGATTTTTTTCCGTCGCCACCGTTCGCACACCGGTACCGATCATCAGACCCGATGGCAGCTGGGTGCCCTCGGAGGATTGCGCACCGACCTGTCGTACATTCTGGTAGAGCAGGTCTTCAAAAACAGGACGGCTGCTTTTGAAGCCCATGGTATTGGCATTGGCAAGATTATTTGAAATAACGGAGAGACGGGTTTGCTGCGCGTCCAGTCCTGTTTTTGCGATCCATAGTGCAGAATTCATCTTCAGTTACTCCTTAATCATTGATATCGAGACTAGCTTGACAGGCTCAACAGCTGGGTCGATGCACTGTCGATGTCTTCGGCAGTCTTCATCATTTTAATCTGTGCCTCGTACTGCCTTGCCAGGGTGATCATATTCACCATTGAATCCACTGCGCTGACGTTACTGGTTTCCAGAGCGCCGGAAACCAGATTGACGGTGGCGTCCGGCTCTGCGCTGACACCATCGGTTCTGCGCATCAGGCCGTCAGTGCCCTTCACCAGCGCTCCACTGTCGATCTTGACCAGCTTGATGCGATCCAGCACCGTTAGCGTGCTCGCTGTCTGGCCGATTCCCTGGATTGAAATAGTGCCATCTTTACCGATGGCAACCTTCTCTGCCGGCGGTATCGCCACCGGCCCGCCATTGCCCAGCACTGGCAGGCCACTACCCGTGGTGAGAATGCCGCCATCTTCGATACGCAGATTGCCGGCACGGGTGTAGGCCTCGGACCCGTCCTTTGCCTGTACCGCAATCCAGCCATCATCTTTTATGGCGACATCCAGATCACGCCCGGTTGCACTGATTGCACCGCTGGTGGTGTCCACCCCCGGCCTTTCCGCCATGGCATAGACACGGGTGGGTTCGCCGGCACCATAGACCGGCATGCTTCTAAAGGACGCCAGATCGGCCCGAAAGCCGGTGGTGTTGGCATTGGCCATATTGTTGCTGTTACTCGCCTGCGCCAGCATGGTTTGTTTGGCGCCTGACATTGCAACATAAAGCATACGATCCATGGTCTGTTCCTGTTGTTTCTTGTTAAGTTTTTTGTCGTAAGTGCTACGTGTTACGACTGACAGCTAGCCATCAATAACGTCAATTAGATATTGATGATCGTCTGGGTAACGGTATCCGCGGCACTGATAACCTGTGCGTTGGCCTGGAAGTTACGTTGCGCGGTGATGAGATTCACCAGACTGGCGGCGATATCAACATTGGAGGCCTCCAGCGCGCCGGACTGCACCAGACCAAAACTGGCGGTATTCGCCTCACCCAGAATAAGGTCGCCGGAATTGAAGGTCTGACTCCAGGAGGTGTCACCCTGTTGTGCCAGCCCGCTCACATTCGCAAAATTGGCCAGCGCCACCTTGCCCAGGGGGTTAGATTGGCCATTGGTAAAGCGGGCAAACACCACACCCTCACTATCGATATCGATACCACTCAGACGACCCGTGGTAAACCCATCCTGGGACAGACCATTCACCGCAAATGGGCTACCGAATTGTGTCGAGTTGGGATAATTCACATCGACCTGTATTGGCAGCGCGCCGGTACCCGACGGCACTGCATCATAGGCAATACTGGTCGGACCCGAGAGGGTACCGTCGGCATTGAAGGTCAGGCTGACCGGAGAAAGACCACCGCTGGTGATTTCGTTGCCATCGATAAACTGGTGGGTATTCCACTGATTCAGGGTTGCCGATTTTACGTAGTACAGGGTCGAGGTATGCGCCGAGCCCAGCGAGTCATAAATGACAGTGGAGGTGGAGTTATTGAAGCTGGTGGGATCACCTGGATTAAAAGGCAACGTGGTCGGTACCGAATCGGATGCGCTGAGATTCAGCGTCACATCGATATTGCTGGTCGTCTGTGGAGGACCATCAGAGGTCAGCAACTGGATGTCCGAAAGCACACCGGTATTAAAGCCACCGCCGGCAATCGCGGGGAACACCTGCAGCTTTTGTCCACCCTGATTCACAATCAGGCCATTGCGATCAATATGAAAGGCGCCGGCGCGGCTATAGGACTGACCGGATGCATCATCCAGCACAAAGAACCCCTGGCCACTGACCGCGATGTCCAGGTTGCGTTCGGTAAAGTCGATATTGCCCTGGGAGAAATTCTGCGAAATACCCGTAACCGAAACACCATTACCGGTGGCCAGACTACTGATACCTTCGAAAGCCACGGCGTACACATCTGAAAACTCGGTACGTGAACCCTTGAAGCCTGCGGTACTCGCATTGGCAATGTTATTACCGGTTACCGAAAGGTCGGTCTGCGCGGCGTTCAATCCACTCAAAGCGATGCGAAATGGCATGATCTATCTCCTTACTCTGCTGTTAGTCAACCCGGTCAGGTAACCGGCTGGTTTTATCTGTTAATCGCGCAATCTGTAAATAATGCAATTTGTTAATAGTGAAGTGTTTGTCTGATCGCTATTAATCGTTACTTGATTTCTTTCACGCTGGAGAAGTCGACGACATTTCCATCGGTTAAATTCAGTGTCAGACCATTACCACCCTGTCCCAGGGTGACGCTGGCGACGGAAGAACTCATCAGGGTTTCCAGCGCCACGGTCTCGCCATCGAATCCCGCATCGGCACTCACAAAGTAGCGCCCGGCATCGGCTGGCACACCGGCGTTGGTCAGGCCATCCCAGTTGAAATACACCTCGCCGGCGGATTGCGAACCCAGCTCCAGCCGTCGAATCACCTGACCTGCCGCATCCTGAATATTGACGCCCACCGAATTCCCGAAAGCCGGCAGATTAACTGCGCCGACAATCGAGCCACCCACCGGCAAGGTTCCTACCGCCGATGGCACCAGCACGGTGCGACCCACCAGACTCGATGCCTGCAATGCCTGATTCGACTGTAACGAGGTGGCCAGTTTCTCGAACGACTGCTGCAGTTCGGCAAGTCCGGTAACGCTACTGAACTGGGCCATTTGTGAAATAAATTCACCATTTTCCATCGGCGCAAAGGGATCCTGATTCTTGAGCTGGGTGATCATCAGGTCCAGAAATTCTGTCTGCCCCAGTTGATCAGGTTTATTTTTACCAACGGCCGATTGCGCACCGAGGCCAAGCTCATTGATGGTGGATGATATGTTGTTATTGATGGTAGTCATTTTCTTTACCCGCTCTGTGTTGGCTTATTGGCCCAGGCTCAATGTACGCATAAGAAGTTCTTTTGATGTCTTCGCCACTTCTGAATTACTTTGATAGGAGCGCGAGGCCGAGATCATGTTCGCCATTTCTTCCACCATGCTCACGTTCGGCAGAAAAATGTAGCCTTCCTCATTGGCCATTGGATGGCCTGGCTCATACTGTTGGCGCAATGGCGCCTGACTCTCAACGATGCCGTTGACCTGTACGCCGGTGCCTGCCGGGGATTCGCCCAGCGCCTTGACCATGGCGGCAAACACGGGCTGCCTGGCGCGGTAGGTTTCACCGCTACTGCTGCTGACGCTCTCGGCATTCGCCAGATTACTGGCCGTGGTATTGAGGCGCAGTGCCTGCGCACTCATGCCACTACCCGCGATATCAAGAACCTTAAAGAGAGACATTATTTTGTACCTGTAAATAAGTAACTGTAAATGTGTTGCTGAAAATACGTGGCTTCATGCCGAGCAAAAATGCCGGAAGCGCTACTCACCCTTCAACGCCGCCTTAATATGCTTGATCTTACTACCGAGAAATTGCAGGTTGGTCTGATACAGCAATGAGTTTTCCATGAACTTGGATTTCTCAAGCAGCGGGTCGACGGTATTACCATCGATTGCGGGCTGACTGGGGGTGCGATATTTCATCTCGCCCAGCACATCATCAACCCGACCGGCGGTCGTGCCCGAGCTGGTAAGATGACGCGCATGGGTGGTTTTCAGACTGCCATCCGCTGCCCCGCTCTTCACCGCCTGCAGTGCCGCCTTGAAATCAACATCGCGGGCCTTGTATCCCGGCGTATCGGCATTGGCCAGATTGCCGGCCAGAATCTCGGAACGACGGGAATGAATCGTCAGCGCCTGCTGATTGATGCCAAAAAACTTGTCGAGTCCAAATTGCATGTCCTGCTCCACGGGGTGATTACAAGCAGACATGAGCAAACGCCGTGCCAAAGAATTATTTATCAGCAATTACAGGAGGTTATGAATTATCAGGGAACCTGGACTGGGCTAAAGCGGCAACTCACCGCCGAACAGCGGCAAGCCGAAATGCCTGGATTTGCAGGCAGGGAGGCGGGAAAGAAACATCTGTTACGCCCACGGTTAACCCGGCGGCGATTGCGTCCGGGTTAACCGTGCGAGGGATTAAACGTTTAGGATTTGAGCTGGTAGATGACGCCGTTACGCCAACGAATCAGATCAAATTCATCCGAGTAATTGGAAATGGACTCGGAACCGCCCAACACCAGATAACCGCCTGGGTTCAGGCATTTCGCCATGCGCGACAGGATGTCACGCTTGAGTTCGGTGGAGAAATAGATCAGCACATTGCGGCAATAGATGATATCAAACCGGCCCATCAGGTTGTAACTCTGCATCAGGTTGACCTCACGAAAGCTCACCCGCCGCCGGATATCATCCGTGACCCGCCAACCGCCATCGCCGGTTTCGCGAAAAAAGCGTGCCTGACGCTCCGGTGACAGGCCGCGTGACACGGCCACGCCCTCATAGGTGGCGGATTTCGCGGCCTCAAGCACGCGTGGCGAGATATCCGTGCCAATAATTTGTACCGCATTGGCGAGCAAGCCGCCGGGCTTTGACTGGCAATACTCCTGCACCATCATGCTCAGGGAATACGGCTCCTGGCCGGTGGAGCAGGCGGCCGACCAGATCCGAATCTGCCGTGGCTGGCGTTTCGACAACTCCGGCAAGAGCATTTCCTTAAGTATCTCGAAAGGATAAATGTCACGAAACCAGGAAGTTTCATTGGTCGTCATCGCATCCATTATGCGCTGGCGTAATCGGGCATCGGATTTCATGCGCCCCATCAGGGTGCTGAAACTCAATACCTCATTTTCAGCCATAATCCGGGTCAGGCGGCTGGTGACCAGGTATTGCTTGTTTTCACCCAGAATGATGCCGCTGGCATCCTCCAGAAAAATACGAAAGGCCTTATAGTCCTCGAGAGTTAATTCGTCAGCGGCCACTGGCTTTCTCAGTGAATTTTTTATTGATAATGATTGGCATTGCCTATTTTCCTGCTTGTCGGGCATCTTTCAGTGCAACCGCTTCGATGACCGCGTTCGCCAGCTCATCCGCATTAAACTTCGCAATAAATTTATTTGCACCGACTTTTTCAACCATTGCCTGATTAAACACGCCGCTCAGTGAGGTATGTAGAATAACGTGAAGATCCTTTAACAGCGGATGTTTGCGGATCTCGGTGGTCAGGGTATAGCCGTCCATATTGGGCATTTCGACATCGGATATCACCATGGTCAGGTGATCCGCGATTTTCGGGTCTTCCTTTGCCCAGTCTAATAATATATCCAATGCTTCCTTCCCATCATTCACCAGGGTGGACTCTATTCCCAGCTGATCAAGGGTGCGTTTAATCTGCTTGCGGGCCACGCTGGAGTCATCGGCAACCAGGATATTCGCCCCCGCCTCAATGGTGCTCCCCGTGACAATCGATGCTGAAATGTCCGAGGTAACACCGACTACTTCAGAAAGAATTTTCTCCACATCGATGATTTCCACGAGTTTATCGTCGACACGGGTCACCGCCGTCATGTAACTGTTTTTACCGGAACCCTTGGGCGGTGCCAGGATTTCCTCCCAGTTCATATTCACAATACGTTCGACGCCTTCGACCAGGAAGCCCTGTGTGGTCCGATTGTAATCGGCGATGATAACAAATGAATTTTCCGTCGCTTCCATTGCCGGCCCGGACATTGCCATGCATAAATCAAGCACGGGGATTGTTCGACCCCGCATGTTGGCGACACCTTTGACCACCCGATTGGAATTCGGAACATGTCTCAAGGCGGGGCAACGAATCACCTCCTGCACCTTAAAGACGTTAATACCGTATAGCTGTGGCCCATGCAGGCGGAATAACAGCAACTCAAGACGATTGGCGCCCACAAGTTGCGTGCGTCGGTCGATATCATCCAGCATTCCCGCCATTTTTCTGCTCCCACGATTGCAATAGTAAAGAGGACATAAAGCTTTCCCCCTATCGACATCCCACTACCAATACTTGAATCAGCCGATGCGATATCTGGCGCGCGTTACCGCACATCGGCCGCTGACAAAAAGGAGATGGCACAGCATGTGCTCCCTAATTCAGATAGACACCTGATGGCGGGCCACTATTGCGGGTATAGGCGACTGAAGGGCCATAGAAAACGGGCCCGTGATCAGCGTCAAAATAGTTTTTCCACCACATTCAATCATTTAGAAAATAATTATTAAAGCTGGACGGTTTTTTGACGATAGTACCTACAAGTGAGATGACACAAGCTCAACAGCTACATTTTATTCAACCGGTAAAGACTGACCGAATAATGGCAAATATGAAGTGATGACTATGAAAACAGAGACCCCGATAACAAAAGCCCCGTCCGTCAGGCGTGAAAACAGTCCTGTTCCGGGGCTACTGCTGGTCATCTCCCTGCTGGCTAGTGTCCTGCTGGCTAGTGCTCTGCTGGCTAGTGCCCCGGTCTACGCAGAGACCAGCGCCTTTCAGTCTTCCGAGAGCTTACGTCTCACGGCACAGACGTTCCTCCAGCAACAAACCGCCCATCAGCGCGAACAGGAGTCAGAGATCAGTATTGGTCATCTGGATCGGCGCCTGCAGCTTACCGAGTGCTCGATCCCCCCTACCGCCTTTTTATCACCCGGCAGCAAACTGCAGGGGAAGCTCAGTGTCGGACTGCGTTGCGCGGGTGAAAAACCCTGGACCGTTTATATCCCTGCGAACATAAACAGTTACGCCACCGTAGTCACCGCCGCCCGCCCACTGCCCCGCGGCACGCAACTCACGGATGCGGACCTGATGACCGTCAGACAGGACATCAGTCGACTACGCGGCGGCTATTTCACCAAAGGCAAAAATCTTATCGGCAAAATTGTGAAGCGCCCGATTTCAACAGGCCAGGCATTCACCGTCACCAATGTCCAGCCGCCGTTACTGGTTCGTCGTGGCGATGAAGTGGTAATTCTGGCCTCGGTTGGCGGCCTGCAAGTCAGGGGAAAAGGCAAGGCACTGGACGATGCCGCGCTGGGAGAGCGTGTCCCGGTGCGAAACAACCAGTCACAGAGAATTGTACAGGGCACGGCCGTTGAATCCGGCGTCGTCAGTGTACAAATGTGAAACAAATCACGGGCTTATGCATTTTTTTCGAGATAAAGAATCTGGCCGAAAGGCCGATAGAATCATCAGAGTAAGTAACCAGGAGTATAGGCATGGCAGTTGAAATCACCGGAGTCCCTGGGGCCCCATTACCCAACCATCAGACGGCGAAAACTGACACACACAACGCAGGAGTAGTCGGCCTGAAATCACGCCTGAGCAGCGACAACGCTGCCACGAGTGCACCGTCCACCGACTCCGTCACCATTAGTCCTCAGGCGGAACGCCTGCGACTGATTGAGACAACCGTCAATGCTCAGCCCGATGTGGATGACGCCCGCATCGAAAGCCTGAAATCTGCCATTGATGCGGGCAATTATGATATTGACCCACAGCGCGTAGCAGAGAAACTCATTGAACTCGAATCTCAATTTGTCGCCTGACATCACCAAACATCAACACAATCATAGTGAGCGACATGACAACGACAATGAACACTGAAAACAGCAGCATAATCCTGGCCCAGGCCCTGGAGCAGCAAACCAGGGTCATGCTGTGCATGTTGGACGCGCTCCGCGAGGAACACCGCACACTGTCCTCTGCCGATCTCGAAAGCTTTGAAAGATCCGTTCGCAACAAGCAGGATCAGGTAACGATCCTTGAGCAGACACAGGCCCAGCTGGGCGCACTGACACCCATCCTGAATGGAAAGTTTTCAAAAACGACCATTGTCAGTTATATCGGGAAATTGCCCGCCGGTAGCCAACGCTCACAACTCGAAAGTCTGTGGGATACGCTGCAAAAGACAACCAGGGACTGCAGCGAGCAAAATATCATTAACAATAGAATCATGGATGCCTCCAGCACGCACCTGCGGCAGGCCATCAGCATTTTACGCGGTGATCTAAGTGGCCCGACGGTCAACGTTTATGGTGCATCCGGTCGGCAAAAGGCGAACTCCAACGGACAATCACTCGCGACGGCCTAACAGGAATTGGCAAGGGAAGGCAATCAGGGAAGGTAAGAACGGATAGTAACAAGGCAGCCAATTTTGACGATACGGAATATAAAACCACCCGCATGCAACAGGCATTACTAATGGCCAATCGTGAACCTGCTAATAGCGCAGATACTGACGACAGTTATGTTCAGCAACACGAAACCATCACCTCCTCCGTGCGTATCGCCGCAATACTGCGTCCTGTGATGGCGAATCATACGATCATTACAGCGATGCTGCCGGGCTCCAGCCATTTTTTTAATACCGCATTTCTTGAAATGGATCTTGACAAGGGAATGCTGGTAATTGATGAACTCAAGCCAAACACCGGCCATGACCTGCTGATAAATGCCCAACGTGTCACGCTGCAAACCATGCATGAAGGTGTAGAGATCAACTTCACGACCAAGCTTAAAAGTGCCAGTAGCGAAAATGGCATTGCCCTTTATCAGTTGGAATTCCCGCAAAGCATTCGTTACCTTCAACGCAGAACCTCTTTTCGGGTGCCGGTGAGTGGCGCTGACAGGATCGATGTCGTCATTCATGCCAGGAATGAACAGATGTATTGTGGCGAGCTAAGCGACATCTCCCTGGGAGGCATGTGCATTCGGTTCCCAAAAAAACTGGCCAGTGCTTTTGCGAATGATACGGAAGTAAACCAGTGCCATATAAAGCTGCCGAACAAACAAGACATCAAGTGCGCGTTTAAAATCTGTCACTCCATCGTCAACGATGCGAGCAACTGCGTGCACATTGGCGGCCACTTTGAGCGACTCGACAAGGCTCAGAGCCGGGCCATCGAACGGTTCGTGATTGAGCAGCAACGCGAAAACCGGAAAAAAATGCAGCGCTAAAGGATTGGCTTCCTACCAATCAGTTTCACCAGATACTCAGAAAACCCCCGCTCCAGCGCCAGCTCATCCGCAGAATCCCGCAGGCGTCTCAGGTCATCGACATCATCGATATCCCACAACGTGGATAGCTCCTTCACCTTACCGGTGAGGCGCGATCGGGTTTTTGCCAGCACCTTTGATGTCCCCCAGGGCATATCGGCAAATAGTGGCGGCTGAGGCTTGCGCAACCCCAGCAGCACATAGCCGCCATCTTCGGCGGGTCCCAACACCGCGTCTTGCTGTTCCAGCGCAGCAAATGCCGCACGTATATAGGCCGTATCCAGTGTCGGGCAGTCTGTGCCCACAACGACGGCGTTGCGTGACTGAGACAATGCGTTGGAGAAGGCCTGTTCCATCCGTTGTCCCAGGCATTCCCCTGTCTGCTGTTTCAATACCAGCCCATATTCCGCCGCACAGCGCCGAAAAAAATCATGTCCCACATCCGGGGTGCACCACAGCTCGACGGGGGCAATAGCGGCCCTCGCCAGCCTGTTCAGGCAATGCCATGCCAGGTATTCATGCACCGTTGCAGCGGCGGCATCACCGATAGAGGCGGCAAGCCGTGTCTTCACACGGCCCGGTTCGGGGGCCTTGCAGAAAACCATGATGCGGCCATCGGGGTATAACAGGTCAGTGCTCATTGATTGCGTGTGCCTATTGGCGATATTTTCGGGCGATAGTGTCGGGCTAGCCGGGCCGGGTCAGCCCCCAGCCAGTAGGCCAGTCGTAATCGCCACATGAGCCAGACCGTTTTAAGGATGCCGTTTTGTTCCCAGCGCCGACTGGAGGTCACGACCTTTTGTGAAAGACAGATCGGCCTGGCCTGTTGTTTAAGTCGGCGACTCATCTCGACATCTTCCATTAACAGGATCGCCGCATAGCCGCCCAGCTTTTCAAACAGCGACCGGGCAATAAAGATCGCCTGATCGCCGGTCGCGATCCCCGTGAGTCGGGAACGCCAATTCATCATCTGTTCAATCAGCCGAAATAAAATATGCCCACCCGACAGGCGCACATCGAATCGTCCCCAGGTGGTCGACTGCCGAACGATGTTTTCGGTGATCGCCCTGATGCCATCGTCGGGCAATAAGGTGTCGGCATGCAGGAACAGCAGCACATCGCCCACCGCGGATCTCGCTCCCGCATTCATCTGCACAGCGCGCCCGGCAGGCGCAGAGACCACCCGGTCGGCAAGCGGGGCCGCTAGCAACACGGTGTCGTCTTGACTGCCGCCATCAGCGACAATCAGTTCATGCCCCAGATGTCGCATCCATTGCAGTCTTTTGAGCTGGGCCTCGAGAATGCCTGCCTCATTTAACACGGGGATAATAATGGAAAGTTTCAACAATCGCGGAGACGTCCCGGTGAGGCTTAATTAAGTGCGCCACCACAGCTACTGCCCTGACCCGCCGTGCAGCCATAGCAATGGCCCCTAACGGTAATCGGTAACCCGGCCGTATCGGCATGAATTAAATCACGCAGGTGGGGAGTCTTATTCTTGGGGAGTTGCATGGGCAGGCCGAGCATTTGATTAAAGTCACAGTCATAAAGGAAGCCCCGCCAGTCAATGCTGACCAGGTTCCGGCACATCACGGTTTCCAGGTTTGTATCCTGGTGTGCCTCCCGCAGCAGGCTCATGTAGGCATTAAACTGACCCTTGGATATCAGGCTGCTGCCAAACCGCTGGATCGGCATGTTTGCCAGGGTTAACAGGCGCGTAAAGACAATCCCGTACTTCTCGAATAACTGCAATTTGTAATCCGCTTCAAGATCGGCCTGCGGCGGCGGAAGGTAGGGGCCGGTGGGATTGTAGACCAGATGCAGTTCCAGACTGCTGCCCTGCTGCCCATAGCCCAGCGCATTGAGAGCCTTGAGACCGGCAATGCTGCGTTCAAACACGCCTTTGCCCCGCTGGCCATCGACATTCTCCTGCTGGTAACAGGGCAATGAGGCGGTGATCTGTACCTGATGTTCGGCCAGAAAATCGGCCAGCCCCACCTGACCGGGCTCACTCAATACGGTCAGATTACAGCGATCCATCACCCGCACATTTCGGCTGCGCGCCGCCTTGACCAGGTCTCGAAAAAAGGGATTCAGCTCCGGCGCGCCGCCGGTGAGATCGAGCATTTCCACGACATTGGCATCGAGGTAGTCAATGATCACCTGGATATTTTCACCGCTCATGATCTCGGTGCGTTTGGGACCGGCGTTCACATGGCAGTGTAGACACTGCTGATTGCATAAATAGCCGAGATTTACCTGCAGCACAGATACACCCATCCGCGACAGGGCGGGAAAGGCAGTCTTTTCAAGCAATGGCAGTGTCTCCAACATCGTATCGCTAACTCCTCTTTATTCGTGTATTGATGCGTGTATTGATGACCACATCAGAATCCAGTCACATCAATTTGATCGATCATGATAGAACAATGATTTTCCAGTACCAAATCCGCATCGCGGCCCGGCGGGCATTGATCGGTGGATGACTTGCCGGCTACGCGACTTGTGGGCAAAATGGCCCTCTGCCGCGACGGGCACAGTGTCAGCCTCGAGTATGAATGATTAAGACACCTGTTTTTGTCTCCTGTTACGCTATAAAAAAATAAAAAATTACCAAGGTAATCTACGTGGCGACTCCCGTGCTTCCCCCAGACGACATACTGATTCCCAAATTATTGGCCCGCGACGAACAGGCCTATGCCCAGGTTGTTGCCGCCTATCACGGCCTGATGGTGCACCTGGCCCGCGCCATCGTGGGCAGTGCCATCGCGGACGAAGTTGCTCAGGAGTCCTGGCTGGCGGTTCTCAGGGCCCTGCCCAAATTTGAACGGCGCTCCAGCCTGAAAACCTGGATTCTGCGCATCGTCAGCAATACGGCCAAAAGCCGCCTGCGCCATGAATCCCGCACGGTGAATCTGGGCGATACACTCGAAGAGGCGCCCATTGTGGATCCCGCACGCTTCAGACCCAACGCCCACTGGTCCAGCCCCCCGGCGATGTGGCACGCCGAAACACCCGAGGCCCTGCTCGCCAGCACCCAATTGCGGGAATGCATCAGCGCGGCGCTGGACGCACTGCCACCGATCCAGCGCGCCGTGCTCACACTGCGGGATATGCAGGGGCTCGACATGGAAGATATTTGTAAGGTTTTAGAGGTTTCTGAGTCCAATGGGAGAGTTTTGCTTCATCGCGCCCGCAGTCGTATCCAGCTGGCCATCGAGGAGCACGAAAAGAGATGAGTATGATGCCAAGCTGTAAAGACATAACAAAACACGCCAGTGACTATGTGGATCACCACCTGCAGTGGTGGCAACGGCCTGGCTATTGGCTGCACCTTGTGATGTGCGTACATTGCCGCCGTTATATAGACCAACTCAAACTCACCATTCGCACACTGGGTCAAACGCCAGAGGCCACGCCACCCGAGGTCGATGGACAGCAGGTGCAGGCCATCGTCGCACAGCTGCAAAAACCGAGCGCAAAAATCGATTCGGAATAGTCTGCACCACTGGCGAGAGGCCAGAAGTGAATGCTACACTCCGCGTCACACGAGAGTAGATGTGGGGCCGTAGCTCAGCTGGGAGAGCGCGTCGTTCGCAATGACGAGGTCGGGAGTTCGATCCTCCTCGGCTCCACCAATTCCCCCTCTCACCCCAAGCGGTCCATATTCAACACCCTGCCCCGGTAGCTCAGCTGGATAGAGCAATCCCCTCCTAAGGGATAGGTCGGACGTTCGAATCGTCTCCGGGGCACCAATTAAATCAAATACTTACACCAGTATTTCCCCCGGTAGTCACAAGGCAAGCTGAATCGTAAGTGCTGTGTAAGTGCAGCAGACCGAATTGACCGGGGTCTCCTACCAGTCGCAGCCCCACCAAAAACAAAGTTGACATAGAAAACCCGACCGTCAATACTTGACGGTGTTGGACGATATAAAATGCAGGAGGCGCCATTGCCCGCCAGAAACATCACCGAGCTAAATCTGACACCGGAATCAGCGCGCAGGGTCATCAGTGATATCGCCAAAACTTCGGGGCGTGTGTTTTTTACTGACCATGCCGAAGAACGGATGCAGGAACGCCAGATAACCCGCGCTCAAGTGCTGAGGTGTCTGCGTAGCGGACGAATTATCGAAGGGCCGGCTAAAGGGCAAAATGACGACTGGACATTCCTAATGGAAGTCATCTCTGCGGGGGACATCATCAAGACGGCCGCCGCATTGGGCTTTGATTCTGATGGTAACCGGATAGTTGTAATCACAGTTTATTGATAACCGTGAAGACTGAAGAATCATAGGAGCATTAAATTATGGGTAAACTTTTCCACTACACAAGCAGCGGTTTGGATGGCGTTTGGCTGCGGAACGGTTTTACTGAAACCACCACTCCTTACGGCAAAGCCGTTTCCATTCATAATATCGAAGGCCTGCACCGCGCTATCGGTTTGGACATTGTGTGCAGAAAGTCGCAACTGCAACCCAATGAAGTGCGATTTCTGCGCAAAGAGCTAAACCTCTCCCAGACTCACCTAGCTAGAATTCTCGGCGTTAGCGAAACAACGGCGCGAAATTGGGAATCAGAAGATAAAGGCAGAGCGCGTATCCCTGGCCCCGCCGACCGCATACTGCGCGCTTTATATCGGGAATCTGTGCAGGGAGACGGCAAGATTCTCGAAATGCTGGAAAGCATCAGCGACCTGGACGAAGAAACAGGCAAGAATCGTATCGAGTTAGAGGAAACGGAAAGCGGCTGGACAGCTAAAGCCGCTGCTTAAAGCAACCTAAGCCCGATTTCGCGCCCATTGCCATAGCTGGCGGCGTAGCTACAAGCAGATGCCGATGGCATAAAAAAACCCGCCTCGGACAATCCTTGGCGGGGGATATAACCGCTTTTGCGGCAGGCTGATTGATCACAAATCAGTAAGGGATAGGTCGGACGTTCGAATCGTCTCCGGGGCACCAATCATCCACGACTATTTTGTTTGCTGGGCCTCACCCTGGTGAGCTTGCAGGCAATCTCATAGCGGTGATCATCCCGCAAGCCACATCGCACCACCACCGCTTCCGCGACAATCCGGGGCACGCGCCGCATAGTTCCCGGCAGC
This sequence comes from Gammaproteobacteria bacterium, assembly GCA_032250735.1. NCBI lineage: Bacteria > Pseudomonadati > Pseudomonadota > Gammaproteobacteria > Gammaproteobacteria bacterium. The sequence continues at coordinate 64,778 of JAVVEP010000002.1, read as the reverse complement.
AGCTCAAGATTGATTTTGGTGTCCTGCAACAGGGTATTGTCGCAGACCATACGCACGCCCGTTGCGGAATAGTCGCACAGGTCGGCGTTTTCCCAGTGGCCTTCCGCGAAGTGTTCATGCGCTAGCCCAGGCCGGTGCGCATAACGTACCGGACAGCTGGCCACAATGCGGGGAAACATCCTGCGCTCGGCGCCACCGGCGGAGTGTTCCTGCCCCTGATACGGTATCGACATAACACCCCCTCACCTATTAAACGCTGAAATTCCGTTTGAGTACCGTTAGCGGGTACAACGCTTGCCCCCCATCACCAGACACAGTGACGCCCTACAGCCACTGTGTCGGCCGATATCGCGAAATCTTAAAATATTATTCTTATTGCTGATTTAGATATTTAGGCCGACCACTTCATACCTTCGCAGGATAATCGCGCAGATTAGGGGATGCAGGTAGTAATTGGGCTGAACAGATACTGGATAAGGCGTTGATCGGGCCAAAGGCCTGGCGCGGTCAAGTGGCCAGCAAGGAAATGTGTGCCATCAGATTCGCGGAGAGAAAATTCGTGTGACTACCGATACACCTTGAGGATCTTGCAGGAGACCTCGAAGCGGTGCTCGGCGTTGACCTGACAACGCACCACGATCCCGGAGGCGGAGATGGCGGGCACCGTTTTCTGGCTGCCCGGCTTTATCTGGATCGAGACCTCGGCCTGCTCGGGGAGATTTTCGTCACAGATCATGCAGACACCGGTGGCGGAAAAGTCCACCAGACGGGCGACCTGCCAGCGTTTGTTGGCGGATTGCCGATACAGGACCGGGCAGGTTACGGTGATGCGGGGAAATACGCGCTTATTTTTAGGCTTGTCGTCCATCATGCTCGCCATACCGACTCAGAGCCTGTGAAAAATTCGACAGCCGTAGCGAGGGCGTCGATTTGCGAGCGAAACAAGGCGCGCTACGTGAAAACAAGGGAGTTTGGTGGACCAAATGACCGCCGTTTTCACGTAGCGCAACGCCGTTGCAGCCGCAAAGCGGCGCCCGCAGTAGGCTGGCGATTTTTTCACGGGCTCTCAACACACTCGCTAAGGCGAAACACCGCAACCGCACGAAGCCTGTCAGCCGCCGGCACTCCCCCTCCCCTGCACACCGTTTGCGCACCCTTCTTCCACCCGCTTATACCCCATAATATCCTGCCTCAGCTTATCGGCGTAAGTGTCGGAAAATGAAGCGGCTGTCAGGGCCTCCAGAGACGCATACTTACCCTCCCCACAGCAACACGGGTATAATTTGCGCCGCACCCACCTTTATTCACTGAGAACCGGACCATGACCGAAATCACCATCGAGCACAACGTGACCCCCATCAAACTGGACGCCATGGACGTGGATTGCTGGCCCATCTGGAAGAAGGAGATCTCGACCTTTGAATGGTCCTACGATACCGATGAGGTGTGTTACATCCTTGAGGGTGCCGCGGTAATCACCCCGGCTGACGGCGAACCGGTCAGCATTGAACGTGGCGATCTGGTCCGCTTTCCGGCCGGAATGACCTGTACCTGGCACATCACCGAAGACATCGAAAAGCACTACCTACTCAAACAACCGGCCTAACGTCTACTCACACACTGCGCAAACAACCTGCGCAATCACCCGGCCTCACTTATCACACCGCCAGCCAGTATAGGCGGTATCCGCACAGGCCTTAACGCGGGGATGTTGTACCCTGTTGTTCTGTTTGCTGCTTGATCAAGCGGCTCACGGTTTGCCTGAACTCGGCCTCAGCGGGAGCATATTTCGCCGCTTTGGCCTTACCCAACCACTTTAACGCCCGGGCCTTGTCGCGCGGCCCCGCCCTGCCGGAGAAAAGCAGCTTACCCAGCTCGTACTGTGCCGGCACGTGCCCGGCCAGCGCCGAACGACGAAACCAGTCGAGCGCCCTGGCGGGCGCATGTTCCAGCTTCTCGCCATACAACAAGAGATAACCGACCTTGTAGGCCGCCTGCTGGTGTCCCTGCTCTGCCGCCAGCAAAAACCAGTGCAGCGCCTGGGCGTGATCGGTAGGAGTACCGCGGCCGCGGAAGTACATGTCGCCCAGGGCATACTGGTCATCGGCCTGGCCGGAGCGGGCCTGCGCCAGACCGGCCTTAAAGCGCTCATCCCAAATATAGTCACCCTCAAACGCCACTGACGGCTGACTGACACAGAACAGCAACAACAATGCGCCACCGATATGCATCTTGCTCACCAACAACTCAGAGCCTGTGAAAAAATCGACGGCCGTAGCGAGGGCGTCGATTTTCAAGCGAAACTTCGAGCGAAACAAGGCGCGCACCATGAAAACAAGGGAGTTTGGTGAACCAAATGACTGCCGTTTTCACGTAGCGCAACGCCGTTGCAGCCGAAACGCGACGTCCGCAGTAGGTCGACGATTTTTTCACAGGCTCTCAGCTCCTTATCCTGAAAATGCACAGCGCATGGCACCATTAATGGCGAAATAAAACCACAGGTTGTAGTGATAAACCATTCATCTCATTAATGCAAAAAATTTATCGATAGCGTACCTGCCCCTCATCCGATTCACTGATATGTCCAGCCAATGTGCTACTAGCACTTCACCACCGTCCGTGGCTCAATGACGCCAATGAACCTGTTATAATCGCCTCCTGATCGTTGGCCCGCCTGTACCTGATCGACGCAACCGTTATGAAAATCCCCCACCAGCAATTATCCCCCGATACCCTGTACTCCCTGGTGGAGGAATTTGTCACCCGCGGGGGTACCGATTACGGTGAACACGAGACCTCGCTGCAGCAGAAGGTACAGCAGGTCATTGGCCAGCTGGCGAAAGAGGATGCCTTTATTGTGTTTGATGCGGCGACCGAGACCTGCACTATCCTGTCGGCCGCAGAGGCGCAAAAGTTCGAGGCTGCGGCAACCACGGCAGACAACACCACCGACTCATGAGGTAAAAAGACCATGGCACAAACAGGCTGTAGCTCTGAAGGGATGGAGGCCTTTGCATTGCAGGTGATCGGTGACAGCATGTCCCCCGAATTCGAGGACGGGCACATCATCATCGTCGATCCAGGCTTTCCGTTGCTGGACGGCGTATTTGCCGTCATCGAAAACAACGGCGAGATCATCTTTGGTCAATATTTCGAAGGCGGCCCCGGGCGCGGCGCCTGCCGGATCGAATACCTGAAACCCGGGATGGACCCCGTCATTCTGGCGGCGGGGTTTCGGAAAAGGGGGGTGATTACCCAGCGCAATGCACGTCGTCGCAGGGACACCAAATACTACGATTACGCGGCCAGGCCCGGTGCCTAGGAGCCTGTCATCACCTAGCCTGTCATAGTCAGCCTGAAAGGCCGCTGGCACGGCAATCCATGGCGATGTATATCGCTCACCCACATCCACATCTGGGTGAACGGCCGTTAGCTGTTGCACCACAACATGCAACAGACAGGATTAGAAACCAGTCTCAAGCCATTCTATTTATTGTAAAAATGGCCATAAAAAAATCCCGCGATGCGGGGGCATCACGGGATCTTCTGTTACTGGACCAGTGCGGTCCGGACGAAAATGCTAGGCGCGTTCGTCGATATGACGGCCAACTGTGGAAGACGCATCACGGGCCGGAGCCCCCCTGTCACCACCCGAATCAGAACTCGTCGCATTCTGCTGGGCCTCACTCTGTGACGTCTCTCGAACGGCCGTTTCCAACTGGGCATCCCGAGGAGGCGTTGGCTGTACCTCAGCTACCGCCGGGGTTTGCACACCACTAATGTCCATGTCTGCCTCCTATCAATCACTTTACATACGTACTATAAGCTACTGTATATTAATCATTAATTTATATCTGTCTCGCAATGGTCTGAACAGTACCCTGATTTATATATCGTCCAGCCCCAGTAAACCTGAATGATTTGTGCTGCATCTTTGAGCAATCCCCCTGGCGCGATCTCACGGCGCGATACTACATAGACGCGGGCCGACTGCCCATCACCACCAGTGCCGCCCCATTTACCGGTATCGGGTATATAATGCCGGCTGTGCGCAACGACGCGCCTCACGCAAGCAATAATCACTACGAGAGACTGTCCCACCAACACCATGCTGAATGCTGCACCACTACTGATCGTCATGAGCGCCATCCTAGCATTGCTCGCCGTGCAGCGCCTACTCAGCCGCGTCACTCCCCCGGACCAGCCTGCCGAACTACCCCAGGCCGCACCCCCCGCCCCGCCTCCACGCCCCCGCGGCCGACCGCTGGTCGAAGGGCTGTCGGTGAGCGGGCTGGATGACCGGGCCATTGAACAACTCAAACAGCTGATTGGCCAGAATGATGTGGGCGCGCTCACCGCCTTTCTCGCCTTTAACCGGCCCGGGTTCATCGAACTCAATGAATGTATCGCCCAGATTCAGGCCACACCCGCTGAAAAAGGCAACATTCCCCTGCCGGCCGGACTGCGGCTGGCCGCGCTCACCAAAGACGAGCAACGGGAGCTATTATCAGCGACGCCAGGCTCTCCACGCCTGATCACCCGAGAACTTATGTCACGCTTTGGTGGTCACAGTTTTGAACTTTTGTTTGCCCATTATGCCGCCCGTGAGCCGTCCATCACCTTACACGTACCGCCCTTTGACCCTGACCGCAAGATCATGGAATCTCTGGCCCAGTCCGGCATCGCGCGCAAGGGCCGACACATTCCCCTGGCGCAGCGATTGACCGTATTGAAGATGAGCCAATTACGACAGATGGCAAAAGACCTGAACCTGGACAAAAAATTCACCCGCAAGCAGGATGCCACCGAAACACTGGCCGACGTGCCCGGCGCGGCCGTGTTACTCTCCATGCAATACGTGATCGACGATCTCTTTGCCCTCAACCCCATCAAAGAAGATCCCGCACAGATAAAGCAGGAATGGGCCCACCTTACCGCCTACGCGAAATTATTGGGCACACTCAAACTTCCTCAATAGGCCGGTGGTGCAAGCTCGGACACTACGTTACCCTTTCACACCTCTATTTCTCCGGTTCTTGAGCAAACCAGACACTACACAACGGAATCCTTAATGAGCGTAACTGCAAGCATCCCCAGCACGATCGAATCACACCCCAACTTCCGCCATCTTCGCCGCCAAAACATCGAATCCCTGAGTCTGGCTATTGATGAGTTTGAACACATTGAAACCGGGGCAAAGCATTACCACCTCGCCGCCGACAACACCGAAAATGTCTTTCTGGTCGCGCTGCGCACCGTACCCACCGACTCCACCGGCGTTGCCCATATACTGGAACACACCGCGCTCTGCGGCAGCGAGCGTTATCCGGTGCGCGACCCCTTTTTCATGATGATCCGTCGCTCGCTCAACACCTTTATGAACGCCTTCACCAGCAGTGACTGGACGGCCTACCCCTTCGCCAGCCAAAACCGGAAAGACTTCTTTAATCTGCTGGATGTGTATCTCGATGCCGTGTTTTTCTCCAGCCTGGACGAACTCGACTTCGCACAGGAAGGCCACCGCATCGAATTTGCCACCCCCAATGACCCCAATAGCGAGCTGACCTTCAAGGGCGTTGTGTTCAACGAAATGAAAGGCGCCATGAGCTCGCCTATCAGCACCCTGTGGCAGACCCTGACCAAATACACCTTTCCGACCAACACCTACCACTACAACAGCGGTGGCGAACCGGCCGACATCCCCGATCTCAGTTATGCCGAGCTCAAGGCCTTCTATCAGAAGCACTACCATCCCTCCAACGCGATTTTCATGACCTATGGAGATATTCCGGCAACCGAGCTTCAGCAGCAATTTGAGGACCGGGTGCTCAGCCGTTTTCAGCGTGCAGAGACTCGTATCAACGTGCCGGCGGAAAAGCGTCTGGTCGCCCCTATCTACGTCGAAGAATTTTATGCCCTGGATGAGTCCGAACAGGATGGCCACAAAACCCACGTCGTGATGAGCTGGTTGCTGGGGCCCACTACCGACCTGCGCGCCGCCTTAACCGCTGAACTCCTGAGCGGCGTGCTGCTGGATGACAGCGCCTCGCCGCTGCAACAGGCGCTGGAGACCAGCGACCTGGGCACGGCACCCTCACCCCTGTGTGGGCTCGATAACTCCAACAAGGAGATGACCTTCGTCTGTGGCCTGGAAGGCTGCACTCCCGAAAACACCGCGGCGATCGAGGCGCTCATCATCAACACCCTGCAGAAAATTGTGGAACAGGGCATAGCACAGGACCGTATCGAATCCGTGCTGCACCAGCTGGAAATTGAGCAGCGTGAGATCGGTGGCGGCAGCTACCCCTATGGCCTGCAATTGATTCTGGACGCCATCACCACCGCCGTACATTACGGCGACGCCCTGTCGGCACTCAACCTGACACCGGTACTGGAACAGTTGCGCAGCGACATTCAGGATCCGCAATTTATTCCCAAGCTGATCCAGAGCCAGTTGCTGGACAATCCGCACCGCATCCGCCTGACATTAAAACCGGACGCCCAGTTGGCCGCCCGCCGCGACGCCGCCGAGGCCGCCCGTTTGGCCGCCATCAAACAGTCGCTCAGCGATAATGAAAAACAACACATCATTGAGCTTGCGAAACAGCTTGAGGAACGTCAGAAGCGGGAGGATGACGAGACCCTTCTGCCGAAAGTCGGCCTCGAAGACGTGCCCGCAGAGATGCACATTGCCACCGGGACCACAACATTGCTCAATGGCCGCTCCACTGCCTTGTTTGAACAAGGCACCAATGGCCTGATCTATCAACAGCTGGTGGTTGATCTTCCCGCACTTGATGATGAGCTACTCGAGGTTATGCCCTATTACACCAACTGCCTCACTGAACTCGGCTGCGGCGACCGTGACTATCTCATCATGCAGGCCTTGCAGAGCAGCGTCAGCGGCGGCATTGGGGCCTACACCACCTTACGTGGCGCGGTCGACAATGAACAGCGATCATCAGGACACTTCATCCTCTCGGGCAAGGCGCTGGCGCGCAATCATGTGCCGTTTAACGAACTGGCACGCGACATTTTCCACATGACCCGGTTTGATGAACATGACCGCATACGCGAACTGATGGCGCAGCTGCGCGCCAGTCGTGAGCAAAGCATCACCGGGCTTGGCCATTCTCTCGCCATGCAAACCGCCAGCGCCGGCATGAGTCCGACTGCGGCGCTTAAACAACGACTATCAGGCCTCAACGGCATCCAATCGCTCAAACAACTGGATGACACCCTGGATGACCACACGGCCATCCAGCAGCTAGCGGAAAAAATGGCCACGCTGCACGATATGTTACAGCGCAGCCCGAGCCAGTTTTTATTGATCGGTGAGCAAGAGGCGCTCAACGATCTGCAAAACGATTGCGCGACGCTGTGGTCGGCGCCGAACAGTGACGGTTTCACCGGCATCTCGTTGCCGGAGATACGCGAGCCGGTGAAGGAGTTATGGACCACCAGCACCTCCGTCAATTTCTGCGCCAGGGCCTATCCTGTCGTCCCCGTCTCGCATCCGGATGCCGCCGCACTGAGTGTGCTCGGTGGTTTCCTGCGCAACGGCTTCCTGCACCGCGTAATCCGTGAACAGGGCGGCGCCTATGGCGGCGGTGCCGGCTATGACGCCGACAGCGCAAGCTTCCGTTTCTATTCTTACCGTGACCCACGTCTGACCGACACACTCAATGACTTTGATCATTCGGTGGAGTGGCTGTTGTCCGAAAAACACGACTGGCGTCAGGTGGAAGAGGCCATCCTCGGTGTCATCGGCGGGCTGGACAAACCCTCCTCCCCCGCCGGCGAGGCAAAAAACGCCTTCCACAGTGCCCTCTATGGCCGCACGGCGGAACAACGCCAACAGCATCGCCGGCGCATCCTTGAGGTCAGCCTGGAAGATTTACTGCGCGTTGGGGAGACGTACCTGAAACCCGAAATAGCCAGCACAGCGATCATCACCAGCCCACAATACGCAGAACTTGGCGGGCAGCTGGGGCTTACGGTGAACCGGCTTTAGGATAGTGCCGTAGGGCGCAATAACCGAAGGGCATTGCGCCGTATGTCTCAGAGCCTGTGAAAAAATCGACGGCCGTAGCGAGGGCGTCGATTATTTCACAGGCTCTCTGCACTATTGAATCACACCGCGCAGCCGGAGCAGTTCCAGTACAGAATCGACGCACTCTTCGATAGGCCGCGCACCGGTATCCACCATTAACTCGGGCTTTAAGGGCGCTTCGTAGGGCGATGAAATGCCGGTGAAATCCCGGATCTCCCCCGCACGGGCGCGCTGATAGAGACCTTTCACGTCCCTTGCCTCGCAGACCTCAATATCGGCATGGCAGTAGATCTCGATAAACTCCCCATGTGGCACCAGCTTGCGGGCCGCCTCACGTTCCGCGCGAAACGGGGAGATGAAGGCGGTCATGGCAATGACACCGGATTCCAGCATCAGCTTTGCCACCTCGCCGATACGCCGAATATTTTCCATGCGGTCGGCAACGGAAAAACTGAGATCCCCACACAGGCCGTGCCGCACATTGTCGCCATCCAGCACAAAGGTGCGGCAGCCCAGTTGATGCAGCTGTTCCTCCACGGCATGCGCCAGGCTGGACTTGCCGGCACCCGAGAGGCCGGTAAACCACAGGATGACACTCTTATGGCCATTCTGTGCCTGCCGACGCTCTCGCGTTACCGTGGCATTGTGCCAGACCACATTGGTACTTGATGAGTCGGTCGTTGATGAATCGATAGTTGCTCGTTTGTCAGTCATCTGGTCCTATTCCCTGTTTGCATTTTTTCGCTTCGAGTGTATGGTTTATTCAGTATCGCTTTAACCGCGTCAATCTATTCTATGTCCGGTATTCTGCATCCGGTTGCAGACGCGACCTGAAATTGTGGACAGCGTGCAGGACAAAAACCAGAAACACACCCAGTATGAGTCCCAGCATCGTGCCGAGACTAATGATCAGTCCGACACGGGGATAGACCGGTTCCTCGGACGCAACCGCGGGATCAATCACCTGCAGGGCATATTCCTTTTTGACATTGGCCAGCATAATCGACTTGGTCTGCGCCTCGATCAGGCGATAGATCGCCTGCTGCATATCCACAACACCGGTTTGCTGTAGCTGGGTATTCAGGTATTCGATACTCTGTTCCGCCTCATGGATCGCATTTTTACGCTGGTGTTCATTCAGTTGTAAGAGCAGATCATTGGCCCAGTCTGCGGCAAGCTGCGGCTCCCGCCACTCGATACTCAGGGTGACAAGGCCGGTCTTGTTGTCCTTGCGTACATCGACCACATTTTCGACAAAGTAATCATAGGCATCCAGCAACGTCAGGTCGTCCTTTGCCAACTGCGCCGAAAGGGCCTTAAACACCGCCTCCTGTTTGAGGAAGCCTACCAGGAAGGCGCGCGAGTGCAGGGTCGCCAGTAGCCGATTGACGTCACTGCCGCCCGAGGCAATGTTGACGCCCGCCAGTGAAGCCAGTCCACCGAACTGACCGGCCAGGGCGGACAGGCCGCCCCCCTTCTCTTCAGTGACGGGCGCGGCAATCAACTCCGCCCGATACAGGGGCGGTGTCAGAGTGGCGACACCGATGGAAACCAGCAGTGCCAGCAGCACCACGCTGAGCAGGGCCTTTTTGTATCGGTTGAGAATGGACCATAGTTCCAGCAGGTCAATCGCATCATCGCCCGCCAGGAAGGCGGCATCATAGTGCGGAACGGCGACATAACGGATGGTCTCCTCGGCGGGGCGCGCAACCGGCTCGTGGCCGGCTTCCACCTCCGTGTCGACCGTACGATCCGCGGGGGTACCCAGTTTATGTATCTTTGATCCCGACTTTTCCATCCACAATCACCGCTGTATAAAACCTTCACTGTTACTGGTAACCCACTATGGTAGAGCGCCTTTCTCGGAATAAAATGTCAGTCTGAATTGCCGGCCTGGATCGTCGGTCTGTGACGCCTGGGCCACCATGGCCAGACACCAGTATAACCGCTTATCCGCGGATAAAAATGGCAGTTCGACGCCCAAAACCGTCCTCAAAAAATTCCCACGGCATTCCAGCTCGCGGCTGCAATTCCGATCTGGTAGATGATCTGGCTGACGCTGGTCCACAGGGTCAGCGGCTTCATCCGTTCCGCGTCCAGTGGCACCACAATGGTATCTCCCGGCCTGACATCCAGGTTGCTGGAAAACCAGTCGGCGGCGTGGCTGGGCAGCACCTCGCCATTGGCCCGCACCACATAGATGCGGTCCTCGTCGGCACGGTAGGTCAGACCGCCGCTTTTGCCGATATATTCGCTGACCGTGATATTTGGCGTATACAGATGCGAGGTGGCATGCTGGACCTCGCCCAGAATGGTGACCTCCTGGGTCAGGGGCGGGACAAATAGCTTATCGCCATCACGCAGCAGCACGTCCCGTACCACAGCGTTCTCCGCCTCGGCTTCGAGCATTTCGGGGAGGTTGATCACCAGACGGCCCAACGCCTTGGTGGAGCGCAACTGATTCAACAGCGAGCTGGCCATGCCGACGGAACGCTGCTCATCCGTCGAGGCCTGCGCCTTTTCGAGATCGACCGCGGCCAGATCGGATTCCAGCCTCAGGCGCAGGCTATCCAGCTGTTCCTGTTCTTTTTTCCGCAGGCTTTCACGCACCAGAACCGCGCCTTCCGCAAAGGCCTGATCAGTCAAACCGCCCGCCCGCTTGATGACTTCGAGCAGGGTTTCATTGCGGCTAACCGGATATAGCCCCGGAAAGCGCACCTCTCCCCTGATCTCCACCACTCTCTGCTCCGCCCAAAAAGGCAGGCGTTTGATCTGCAGGCTGTCATGCGGTTGCAGTTCAACATTGGCGGCGGCATCGCCCAGAAACACTCTTTCAAGATCCACCTGGAGATGCTGGGTCTCGCGGGTTTGATCACTGTTAATAGAATAGCGACTGATTTCGGCCTCGAGGCTATAGGCGGACTCGGTCAGCCCCCCCGCCGCGCGGATCAAGTCGGCCACCGTCATTCCGGCCTCCAGCGGGTATTCACCGGAGGAGCGCACCAGACCGCTGATGCGCGCCAGCAAAGTCGGTGTATGCAGGTTGGCCTGTTGTTTGAATTGCGCCATCACACTCGACAGCAATTCTGATCGATCACCCTGCTCATCAAACACATAGACTCTGTCCCGCGGCGCCAAGGTCAATGCCGTCGCACGCGCAAGGCCCGTCGCCCGCGTCAGGTCAAAGGACTGGGCCACTAGCGTGGTGGCGTTTGCATTTTCACGCACCAGCAACACATAACGCAGATCGGTGTGCGGCATCGTGTCGCCGGCCACGCGGATGAGATCGGACAGCGCCATGCCGGCAGACAGTGGATATTCACCCGGCCATTGCACGTTACCGTCGATATTCACGACCGACTCAGGCTGCCCCTGGCTGACCTGCTGGCGCAACTCCATCACCAGATCCGCCAGCACCCGGTCACGAAAGTCGACCGAATCATCATCGAGACCGAACAGGAAAATCTTGTCCTGAGGAAGCAGCGGCAGGTTGGCCGGAGAATTTGCATCAGCGAACACCGCATCCAGACGTGAGATCAAGACCTCGATCCCCCGATCTGGTTGCCGCTCACGCCGCAGCAAGACAAAGCGCAGGCCCGGCTCGGGCAACAGACTATTGACGCTGGGCACGGCATCCGAGAGGCGCATGCCATCAAACCATTGCAGGCCGCCGGGGCGTAGAAAATGCCCAAGCACAAACACCACATTTTCCATTTTGTCGGGCACGGAATATATGCGCAGCGTGTCGCCGTCCAGCAGTTGACGCGCACTGTCTGCGGCCAGCGAAAGATCGACATTGATCAGGGTGCGCTCCCCCTGGGTGTTGATGCGCTCTACCTGGCTGGCGGGACTGTAAGCCGTCGGCAGCAAACCACCGGCCATCTCTACCAGTTGCTGGATGGTCTTTTCCTGCCGGACCTCATAGATCGCGGGCCGCCGCACCTCGCCCGCGATGCCCACCGTCTTGCCGATCGGTGGCACAAAGATCACATCGCCGGGCTGAATCCTGGAATCGGTGCTGGTGTCACCCTTCAATAGCAGGTCATACAGGTCAAACTTCTGGATCACCTTACCGCTACGCTTTAGCTGAATGTCACGCAATGAGCCGATGGTCTTCACCCCACCGCTCACAAACAGGGCATTGGTCATGGTGGACAAGGCACTCACCATATATGAACCGGGCCGGTTCACATCGCCCATCACAAACACCCGCATGGAGCGCAGCGCGCCTAACGACACGTAGGGCTGGACGCCCAGCATTTTTTTGCTGATGCGTCGCGTCAGCTCCTCTTTCAGTTCGACAAAACGCATACCGGCTACCGCAACCGGCCCAAGCCCCGGAAACTGCAGTTGCCCGTCACGCCCCACCATCAGCTCATACTCGGCATTCTCCTTGCCAAACAATTGCACCTGGATCGTATCGCCGGGACCGATCACATAATCCACGGGAATGGGGATTTCGGTGACAGGGGAAAAGGTGGTGGGTGCGCCGGCAAACAGGTCATAACCAAAGGGCTGCAGTGGTTCACTGCGATCGCCCGGCGCTGTCTCCACAGTTCTTGGGGCGCTGCGACCAGGGGTTTCGCCACGACGGCCGAGCGGCTCCACCACCACCGGCTGCTCAAGCGCCGCGGGCCTGGTTGTGGGTATTTTGGTGGAGAGCGACTGACGCAGCCTGTCCTGCTGGTCAGCCGGTAACTGGCGAAACATCTCCAGCTGCTCTGCGGTCACCGTGTCTGCATATACCTGGCCCAGTGCCGACAGACAGCCCAGCATCACCGCAAAAATGGCCATTATCCCTATTGGGCTGATGCTTCCCGTACCGCGTTTTTTCATGCTTCCCTCAAGTCATTTATGCTGTGCGGCATCATCCCGTGCGCCGAACAATTTTTCTAATTATCGGCTTTCGCCGCACTGCTAACGGTGGAAATCCGACAGCAGGTGATGCCCGCTCCAGTCCAGCAATAATGGATCTTCCAGAATAGTGTATAAATCTCCCGGCGACTTTACCATCTGGCCCACGTCCCGGGTCCATGGCGCAATGGCAAAACGGGCGGTCGCACGGGTATCGCTGGTTAGCATACTCCCCAGCGGGATCGAGACAAAGATGCCTTTGTCCCGATAGGGATCGTCCGGGCTGCCGGGCTTGGTGATATCGTCACCATCGGTCACCGTATACCAGGCGCCAATCCTCACCCCGGAGCGGAAACGCCGCTGGATCTCATAGCGAAGCCCCCGGTCCTTTGCCAGGAACCGCCCGCCGCGTAGCGTGAACGTCAGCCCCTGTTGGGGGATCTGGTAATGGAGCGCGACAATCGCCGTGACGGTTTCATAATCCTGGAGCCCCAGGTCGCCATCGGTATCACGCTGCCTCACCGCATCCACGGACAGGTCGGTCGCCCAGACGCCCTGTTTGGGGAGATACAGTACCTGCCCGCCAATACCGGCAAACATTTCCTCGTAATAACCGGCCGACAGGCGGGCATACACGCGTGGCCGCAATTGCAAAAACTGATTCACCAACAGGTGATCAATCTTGAAATCGGCATCGCGCTTGTAATCCGCCACATCGCTGCGCACATGCGGCAGGGTGCTGTTGGATTTATCAACCACCTGGCTCACATCCTCCAGCAGCCGAAGGCGCACCGCGCTGTTGAGGAACAGTCCCCGGCGCAGGTGGCGTGCATATCTTGCCAGGGCAAATGTTTCATAGCGAAACGCCCCATTGGCATCGTTGAAATAGATCCCCGCGTTTAGCGGACTGATCAGAAAACTGCCGAGGGAGGCATCCTGCCTTTTAAAACTGATCGCATCGCCATCCTCATTGGGGACCCATTGAAAGGCAGGCGCCTTGGTGGTGCCTGTCTGCTCCGATATATCATCCGGTTTTTCTTGCACTTCTTCTGGCGCTTTTTCTGGTGGCGACTGCTGCCCCGCCGCCTGTTCGGCCATCGGCGACTCCAGCGCCACTGCGGAAAGCCGCTCTGCGGTGCGTGGATTCGCGTAACTCACCGTCAATCCCGCCAGCAGCTCACCGTAGGTCACCTGCCCCTCAAAAAAGCGCATCAATAGCGCGAGGTCGTCAAACTCATACGTCACCAGCGGCAGGTCGGTGACGGTAAAATAGGTGATACGCAGGCTGGCCATATCCGACGGGCCGAGCAACAGGGCGGTGCGTGCCGCGCGGCCGACGGCACGGCCTGTCAGGCTGATCCGGGCATGCGAGAAACCAAGCTCCAGCTGCCGACCCCGCAACAGCAGCTGCACATTTTTGTAACCCTGGATCTCCAGCGCCGAAATCAGTTTTCGCTGATGGCGCGCATCTGCGGACCAGTCTGCCACCGTCGCCCGAGCGGTCGTCTCGGCAAATACCGGCGGTTCGTCCAGTTTAGGAATAAACTCCCTGGCCATCAACGGGACCGTGAGATAGGCATTGATTCCCAGATCCCGGTCGCGCTGATAGTCGAGATTCAGACCCAGCCAGCCCCGGCGATAATGGATACCGACCGTGGACCCGCCCCGGTAGTCGATCGCGCCACTGGTCGTGGCAAAGCGTTCATGCGGATAATCCAGCGCGTCATGCTCGTAGACCAGGGAGACATTTTTGGCCCACGGCGGCCGGTACTCGATGCCGCCAAAATAACCATTAATCCTGGCGCGGCCATAGCCCAGGCTCAGGTCGAAATTACCCACCGCCTTGCTCAGCACCACATACTCCGCATTGAATACCCGCGTCCCCAGGAAATCCTGTGCGCCGATGCTGACAGCCGGGAAATAGCGGCTCTCCTTGAGCAACATCAACTTGGCATCAAAGGCCTTGTCCTTGAAGGTGCCGTAATTATCCTCTACCGTCAGCCCAATGGTGTTCTCGATCGAGGTATAACGCGCCCCCAGTTCCAGGCGGGGAAATGGACTCAGGCTGCTCCAGAAGGTGGTATAGGGTGAAAACTGACTGAGCCCAAGACGCCAGCTGCCCTCCTCGTCAACCCGTGCCGTCGGCATACTGACCAGCCCGGTCTGACCCATGTTAGTGGGGGCCCCTTCGGCATTAGTCAGCATGCCGGCACCCAGCAGCGCCGCCAACAGCCACACACGGAGCCCACGTGAACTATCGATGATTGTCTGCCGGGTTTGCATATCTGTCCGAATACCGCTCTTCTCTCAATTTTTACAACCAATTCTCACGAAGCGCACAAACAAAAATGCCTCTAGCGATAGTCTAGAGGCATTCTTCATGCTCACACTAATTTCAACGCCATGTCTAACGATAGAAAGATACCACCCTGCGTTTACCGCGACTGACGATACGTTTAGCTGGCAGACTCAATGCTGGCTCATTCAATGTTGGGAGGTACTGGAACTGCCGCCGCTGGCGATCGCGGCGATCGCCCCAGCGGCAAGCACGCCAATCGTCACCATAGTTGTCGTCCCCATCGCGGCGGCGGATGCGGCCGCTGACCCTGCGCCCGCGGTCGCCGTCGAACCTGTGGCGGCCGCCTCAGCGCCGGTGGCAGCCCCCCCTGATGTCGGCGAGGTTGCACTGGAACCGGCGCCAATCGCCGCCGCCAACTGGATTTCTTCACCGGCCAGGACTGCTTGTGTAGAAAGCGAGCCACTCAAGATCAACCAGGTGGTAGCGACTAAAAGGCGATGGCTTATTGTATTTTTCATTTTGGGTTACCTCTTATTTTTCTATTCTTCTATCTTTCTATTCGTCTGTCTTTCTATCGCCCTGGTTCGCAGCATTCATTAAAGGCGTTATTCAGAGAAGGCGAAATGGGTAATGCGCATATTGTTATCCCTGCGCTCGACCTGCAGCCACAGCAACCCCTGATAATGATCTTTTTTATCCTGGCCGCTCGGCTGAATATCCACATCATAACGCGCCTCGCCGCGTGCGATACCGCCATCCCACTTCCAGTTAAGCTGACTCAGGGCAATTTTTCGCGACGTCGTATTATTAAACAGGCTGACATAATCATCACGAATACCCTGTAGCGTGGCGCGATCATTGGTTTGCGCATCTTTCGCAAACAGCTTCATGAAGCTGGTGATATCCCCCGCATTATAGGTGGCGATGAGCGTCTTGATTAACTTCTCCAGCTCTGCGGTCGGCAGGCTCTTCGCGGCGGGTGTTACCTGCGTCGTTGTTACCTGCGCACTCGCTGTTGCGGTTGTCACCGGGGTAACATCAGATGAATAAAATCGGGTGATCTGCAATTTATCGGCGCGTCTCTCTAGCTGCAGAATTACCTTGCCCTGTTCCTGATAAAGCGAATCCGCCGCCTCGCGGCGTTTGGAGGCTTCATACTCACCCGTTGCACGTGCGTAACTCTTTTCACGTTCCCATTTCAGGTTTTTGAACTGGATCTTTCGCTCCGTCGTGCTCCTGAACAGGTCCTGATATTCGCCACGTAGGCCGGCAAGATTCACCTGCTCATTGGTGCGCACTGTGGGCGCAAAAAGACTCGCCAGGGTATCGACGTCGCCGGCCTGATACGCCGTTTCAAACGTGGAAACCAGTGCTGCGAGGCTGGTGGGGTCGATCGTCACAGGTGTTGGTGGGGTAGGCAATGCAATCGGTGCTGTGGTGGAAATAGCGGGTGCCTTTGCCACCAATTTGGCCTGCGCTTCTGCCTCTGCCCTGGCCTGTGCTTCTGCTTTGGCCTGTGCCTCTGCCTTGGCCTGTGCCTCTGCCTTGGCCTGTGCCTCTGCCTTGGCCT
>JAVVEP010000002.1:0-47902 GCA_032250735.1 Gammaproteobacteria bacterium | reverse complement strand
TGTGCCTCTGCCTTGGCCTGTGCCTCTGCCTTGGCCTGTGCCTCTGCCTTGGCCTGTGCCTCTGCCTTGGCCTCTGCCTCTACCCTGGCCTGTGCCGCTGCCTCGGCCTCTACCTGTCGAGCAAGTTCCAGCTCCGCCTGGCGACGCGCCTCGGCTTCCGCCTGTGCCTGCATCTCTGCCGCAGCCGCCGCCTCGGGTTCAACGGCAGGTTCTGTCAGTGTCGCCACCACCTCGGCCTGTTCCTCCGCCTGCAACACTGGCTGCTCCATAGGCTGAAGCTCGGCGACCGGCGCCTTGCTGGCCACTGAGGGCGTGGGAAAGAGGTCCGACGGGGTTTTGACCTGGGTCAAATACAACACAAAACCGATGACCACGGCACCGGCAATCAGCAACAGGTTCCGCGTGGTCGGTCCGGTACTCTCACCCTCCGCAATAATCGCCTCGTTACCCATCGAGCTCGCACGCAATGGGAATGCGTTTTTGTTCAGGTTGGGTGACAGATCCAGATCCAGCGTCTCATCGATGTCGTCAATCGCCAAAGACTCCGGGGTATTGGCTGAGGTCAGCTCTGACTGACACAGTCGCTCATAGGCCTCGCCGACCCGGGTTACACCGGCCTCATCATTGTCTTTTTTATCCTGTCGCAGCAGCTTCATCAGCAGGCCATAGTGCATCTCCACCTCTGAAAGGGCCGCACCCGGGGCCAGGCCCAGTACCCGGAAATCATCTCCTCCGGGCAGGAACAGCACACGCCGCACAAAAAAGCGTACCGCGGCACGTAACATGGCGGGCGAAATCCCCATCACGGCGATCTGGCGTAGATTCGCCAACACAGAATCGTCCGCAATCGCCAGCTCCAGAATGGCGCGCATGCCGCTCGGCAGTGGCTGTTGAGGATCATCAAGCCCGGGAAAACTGCGTGGTGAACGATGAAATGCCAGCACCAGCCGTAGGATCTTGCGTAACACCACCTCCTGACTGTCGCCGGGCACATCGGGAATGGGAGCCATGACGGCCGGTGAGGGATGGTTGGCGGGCCGTTCAATACCGCGTTGGGTATCAATCGCATTCTTACCACCGGCCGTCTTGCCCACGTCGGCCTTTCCACCGGCGATCAGTCTGAAACGTTCCTTTTCCTCAACCGCGGCGACAGCCTCGCCAGACGAGGTTTCAGCCACATCCGGCTGCGCCTGCGCTACGGATTCGGTCCAACCATCATCGCCCACGGCACGATCCCTGCGGCGGGTCTCGGAACTGCCACTCGTTGTGCTGGTCGTCGCGACATCACCACCCTCAGACGGGTTGATGGATGCAGGCTCTTTGGCTGCTGGCGTGGCGGTCTCTTCCACCGGCGCATCATCAGGGATGTCCGCCGCCTGGGCTGTCGAGGACGATGGGTAAAGCAGTTCATCCTCTAGATCCGACAGCTCCGGTTTCGGAATCGGTCGCCCCGACACCTCGCCCTGCAATTCGTTGGTCACCTCGGTCAGCAGCGCCTCATCGACCACATGCCGCTCTTCCAGACAACCGAAAAGCAGCGCCCGATCGCACAGCATATTGATCCGTCGCGGCACACCCTCGGTGTAGGCAAAGATTATTTCATAGGCTCGCGCCGAAAATTGCGGATCATTATTCCAGCCCACATGTTTCAGGCGGGTCTCGATATAGGTCTGACACTCGTCTGCGCCCAGGGCGCTGAGGTGATAGTTGGCAATGACACGCTGGCGCAATTGCTCAAGATCGGGGTGGTCCAGCATCTGCCGAAACTGCACCTGGCCGAGCAGGAAGGTTTGCAGCAGGGCCTTATCGCCCACCTGCAGATTCGACAGCATGCGCAGCTCTTCCAGGGAGCGGGCCGGCAGGTTCTGCGCCTCGTCCACCACCAGCAACACCCGCTTACGCTCGCGCGCACGGGCCAGAAAAAAGGCTTCCAGGGTTTTCAGCAGGCCGGCCTTATCCCGGCCTTCATAGCGCAGACCAAACGAGGCCGACACCATGCGCAACATCTCATCGGCTTCGAGCTGGGTGGTGGTCAGATGGGCGACCACGATGTCGGACTGCTCCATTTCCTGGAGCAGGATCTGGGCGAGGGTAGTTTTGCCGGTACCCGGCGCGCCGGTAATGACTACAAAACCCTCGGACTGATTCAGTCCGTAGCGGAGATAGGCCAGGGCGCGCTTATGGCCGCGGCTCTCAAAGAAGAACCCGGGATCCGGACTTAACCGGAAGGGCTTGGATCGTAGATGATAAAAATTCTCGTACACGCAAGATTCCCTTCACTTTTGTTGTTATCGGGGCATTTATCGGCCCGCATCACGTACTCTTCAGTGCTTTGCCAAAGATCTACCGACAATAAACCCCGGCCGACCGCTGCCATGCTGCGGCGTATTTTATCATTGAATTCCGCTTTTTAAAGCCAAAAGCTCAGGAAGAATAGCACTTTTGGTAAAAGTGCACCTTGGCGACTCTCAGCTTAACCCGCACCCGGTGTATTCACCGCCTTGCAATAAACCGGGGTTACTATGGAGGGTAGTCCATTGGCGAGCGCTAATTGGCGGGAGCAACAACGCTTTTGCACCGCAAAGGCCCAGCCCTTAAACTACCCGGCATTCACGCGGGCCGATCGCACAACCAACCACAAGCCGTTAAAGGATAACGTAACCCCCATGTCCCAACCAACACCCAGCAACAAGGCCATTTTAGTCACCGGCGGCGCCGGTTATATCGGTAGTCACGTGGTTCGTCAGCTTGGCGAGGCCGGCGAAACCGTGGTGGTGCTCGATAATCTCTCGACCGGGTTCAAGGAATCCGTGTTATATGGCGAGCTCATCATCGGCGACACCGGCGATGAGGCGCTGGTGTCGCGCCTACTGGAAGAGCATAGCATCGGCTCCGTGATGCACTTTGCGGCCCATACCATCGTGCCGGAATCCGTCTCCAACCCACTGAAATATTACGGAAATAACACCTGTAATTCGCGCACCCTGCTGGCCTGCTGTGCCGATGCCGGGGTGGAACACGTGATCTTTTCCTCCACCGCGGCCGTCTATGGCATCCCCGAGGTCGAACAGGTGACCGAAGACACCCCTACCCGCCCGATCAATGCCTATGGCGGCTCGAAGCTGATGACCGAGCAGATGCTCAAGGACCTCTCCTTTGCCACCGATCTGCGCCACGTCGCCCTGCGCTATTTCAATGTCGCCGGTTCCGATCCGCTGGGCCGCATCGGCCAATCCACCAAAAACGCCACCCTCCTGATCAAGGTGGCCTGCGAGGCCGCCCTGGGCAAGCGGGACAAGATCAGCATCTTCGGCACCGACTACCCCACCCCGGACGGCACCGGCATCCGCGACTATATCCACGTGGAAGATCTGGCCAGCGCCCATCTGGCGGCCCTGGCCTACCTGCGCAAGGGCGGCGACTCCACCACCCTCAACTGCGGCTATGGCCACGGCTACAGTGTCCGGGAGGTGCTGGATGCCGTCGCGCGCGTTCACGGCGCGCCCCTCAACATCGTGGAGGAGCCGCGTCGGGCCGGTGATCCGCCCCAGCTCATCGCCCGGGTGGATCGCATCCACGAGAAATTCGACTGGGAGGTCAAATGCGACGATCTGGACTTCATCGTCAAGACCTCACTGGAGTGGGAGAAGAAGCTGCCGGGATGACCGGCAGGCAGGTCTAGTTTAACGCCTCATCATCCGGCCTTTCGGGCTCGCGCCGCAGGGCCTTGCGCAACAGATGCGGCACCAGCAGGCGCAACGGCATGCGTAGGTAGTGGGATCGCACAAACAGCAGGTACTCGGCCAGCCCGGTGAAGCGCCGCCGGCAGCTGACATGATCCGAGACCAGCATCCGCGCATAACAAAAATCCATCAGCCAACCCAGCCAGCGGCTGGACGACTGAGCCTGCAATCGCTGCAGGACATGCGCCGGAATCGGCGTGTGCAATAGTCGATGGGTATAGCGCGTGGCATAAAACAGCGGCTGCACCAGGTCCATCTCCACCGCCCGCCGCATGAGCGCCTCCCAGAAATCGTCCTGTGATGAGGCCTCGATCAACAGGCGGTGCAGATCAAAGAGATCGCGCAACCCATGATCGAACTCACCCTCATGGAACAGATGGGTCGCACTATGCAGCACCCGGTCCACCGGCGCCAGCACCCGCACCGAAAAATCCTCCCGCACGGCAACGGTGATGGCCGCCGCCATCAGCTTTTGCGGATCGGGTTTCAGGTGGGCGGTGACCGGCAGAATGGTGTGATGCACATCCACCGCGGTACCGCGTCGCATATGCTGTAACGGCGGCAACTCATGCATCCAGCGACGATAATATTTCTGGTCATAGGCATCGAGATGCCCGCTGGACCAGCCGGCCAGAAACAGCGCCTGCTCCACCCTGTCGATGTCCGCCCTGGGCACCAGAATATCAATATCGTTAAAGATGCGCCCCTGCGCCGCCGTCAGCCCGGCGAACACATAGGCCGCCCCCTTGAGCAGGATCGGCGGCGCACTCACGCCATCGAGCGCGCGATAGATCTGCGCCACCTCCCAGCGGATCGCAGTCTGGTTGGCCTGCACGACCATCGTATGCGCTGTGAAGTGACGGCGCACAGCGACAGGGATGCTCTCATCGGCGCCGGCATCATGCAGCAGGCCGGACACGGTTGCCAGCAGATCGGCGCGGCGCGCCTGGCGCAGCAACAGATCCCAGTCCTTCAGACCAAATGCCTGCGCCTGCGCGGGGTCTCGCAACACGCGTAGCAGGACACTAGTTGCGTTAGTCGACATGGCTCACCCGACGGCCTGGGGAACAGGCGAAGAAGAGGAAAGGTCTTCGAATATGCGGATCGCGTCTTCTAACTGCGAATAGCGAAAATCGAACGACGCCGTGGTGTCGATCAGCTTTGCCAGGGTCTCGAAACCCTGCCGACCCAACAGCTGGTTATTGAAGGAGTTTGAGGCCAGCTGCACCAGACTGTCGCCCCTGGGGTGTGGCTGTAGCACCGCCTCGCTCGCCGCCACGTATTGTGGATAGACGACCCAGCTGGGCGTCACCCACTGGGCATTCACACAATCGGCGTCCGCTGCCGCCATGTGGGCAACGGTACCCTTGCGGGTATCCTTGCAGGCC
The DNA here is from genome assembly GCA_032250735.1 of Gammaproteobacteria bacterium. Taxonomy (NCBI): domain Bacteria; kingdom Pseudomonadati; phylum Pseudomonadota; class Gammaproteobacteria; species Gammaproteobacteria bacterium. Next base: position 42,771 of record JAVVEP010000002.1, on the reverse strand, counting down.
GGCCCGAAGCGGGCCTTCGGCAGAAAAGCCTGCATAATCTCAATGGAATCATTTTTCAGTCCCACCGGTCGTGGCATAGGTATCAGTTTGCCGCACTCCGGATCGATCAGCGCCAGCTCATCCGACAACAGACGCCAGCCCCGGCCCACCAGGGCCGCACACAGTGTGCTTTTCCCAGAACCCGGCGGGGCCGGTAGGATAATGCCCTGGCCGTTCTTCTCCACCACCGCGGAATGGATAATCAGCCAGTTATGGCAATGGTTGGCGATGCACCAGTTCATCCCCCACTCCAGCATGGGAAAGGCCTGCGCCAGTGGCAGCGGCTTAAACGGAATACGACCATCAAAATCAAACAGCACCTGGGGGTGATACCACTTGCGCAGACCACCGGGCTGTTTCAGCTCCACATAAAAATCCGCAAAGTCCTCGCTGTCCGCCACGGTATAGGCACCGTAGAGACGTTGCACCGTGTCGACAACCTGCGGAAGGGTCGAGCGAATGGAAAAGATCAGAGGCCCTGTCTTGAGAAAGACGCCCCGAGTGGAAAACCGATAGTAAATTTCAGCGGCTGATAGCTCAGACAGTTTCACAGGCGGGTTCGAATAAGGATACCGCGCTGGCTGAGACCGGCCAGGGTATTTTCCAATAGCGGGGCTAATGTTTCGATGGGGGTGTTGATGTTGACGGGGGTATGAACGGAGGTATCGACCGGGTCACTGGCATAATCAACACGCACCAGCTCCAGCAATTCCTGAAAAGAGTGTTGCCCGTGACGGAATTTCCCCAGCAGGTAGGCCGCAAACTCATTGATGAGAAAAATGCTGTTCTCACCCTCCAGAAAAACGGTGACGCCATCCTCCCACTCACGGAAATGATAGCGGGAGGATGAATCCAGACTCCAGCGTTCATTGGCACTCGTCACCAGAAACAGCCGCCGGATTCAGGTTAATGATAGGTCTGTTCTATAAACTCAACAAAATCCTGTGCGTCCAGCGTCTTACCCGTTCCGGGATGGGTGTACACACCGCTACCGGCAATCTGGGCAACCATCTCGGCAACATCATTCGGCGTCAGGCCGTATCCGGAAATATTCACGGCGTTGAGATAGGCCGCGACCGCGTGGAAACCAAATTTATAGGCATCTTCGTTACCTTCAAAATTCAGTATCGTGAGAAAACTGATATCGGCATCCCATGGGCCCCCGCTGCCATACCACAGCACCCCGAACTCCTGTCTAAACTTGACCTGTTTAAACGCCTCGGGGTCGTAATGGCGGTCATAGTTATTTTTCCAGTAACCCGGGCTTTTCCCCCCGCATCGCTGACCGGCGTCATGATGCGACAGATTGCCCGACAAAAACCCCGAAACCGTACAGAAATTCGCCAGGGCGGGCTTGCTGGACACCGCCATGACCACCGGCGCAGTGGCCATGAGCCCTTTGAGCAGCCGGCGCTTGCCGGTATCGGCCTGCGCTGTAGGGGTTTCATCGGAGGACGGGATTACCGGATCGATCTGTTTATTGGAATCTTTCGAACTCATATCTCATTTCCCTGCCACTTAAATTCGCTTTAATCTACCGCGTTGAATCGGCGTGTCTACCTATTATTGTAGAACTATTTATTATCGAACTATTTATTTAGAAAATATTTGCAAATTTCACGCCAAAACCTCAGTTTCACATAGAAAACAACAGCCTGCCCCGCTATAACCCTCACTGCCAACCATACTAACGGCAGAGTGTAAGATATCTCGACACGATCCGCACCCATCGGCCAGGGGCCTGGCCTCCTACACAGCGCCGTGGGGCGTAATAACCGAAAAGCATTGCGCCCTGTAGGAGCCAAGCCCCCTCGGCGATTCTCTACCAACAATCGTACCCTCTCAACCCATCAGCACCAACAATCGTGCCATCTCAACCCATCGACCAGAGGCCTCCTAACCCAACACTCAACATATTGACAACATCTCACCACCGGTAAAGAATAAAAACCGACGCTGAACAACCGGGCAATACTGTAATGAGTGAATTACACCGCATCACCATATCCGCTGACCACTGTGGCGGTCGGCCTGCCATAAGGGGGCTGCGTATACGAGTAAAAGATATTCTTGACCTGCTCGCCGCCGGCGCCACACGCGAGGAGATCATCGAGGATTATCCCTACCTCGAACCCGAAGACATCACAGCCGTCCTGGAATTTGCCGCCCGCCAGAATGATCACACCACTCTGCATGTAGCCTGATGCGATTTTTGGTAGACGCGCAGCTACCCCCAGCCCTCGCCCGCCAGCTGGCATCACAAGGACACGATGCCCAACATGTTGCAGACATAGGGCTGCTTGATGCTCCGGATAGTGATATCTGGGAAACAGCCAAATCCAGCAAAGCCACCATCAATACGAAAGATGAGGATTTTGCCCAGCGACGTAACCTTCATAATGAGCCGTATCCCACTATTGTGTGGATAAGAACCGGCAACACCCGAAAAAATACATTACTTAACTGGTTTGGACACCTCTTACCCCGGATCATCGAAGCTTTACAGCATGGCGAAACCTTAATCGAAATCGACTAAAAATCTGTCCACTACTATCTGCCAACTTTCCACTCAGCACCCAATACCCACCCCGTAGGGCGCAGCAACCAAAGGGCATTGCGCCGTATGTCCCTTAACAAAAATCACAAAAAAATCGGACTTCATACAGGCCTCAACATTGCCTTGATTAAAGGTAATTTATTGATATTACTGAAATATGGCTAATATTAAAGCGGACATAGAAGCGGACATAAAAGCCGTGTAGGGTGGGCACTGCCTACCTATCAGACATCGTTGAGTTTGGTGCAATGGTGGGCAATGCCCACCCTACTCCTACCCGTGGATTTTTCTGGCGATGCAAAAAAGGGTTCCGCGAGGCATTTCCACGGTCAATCAAAACGATTTGGCTTTGGGTGTTGTTTCATACGGCGCAATGCCCTTCGGTTATTGCGCCCTACCGCTGGATTGTTCCGGAAGGGAATATCAAGAAACTGGATACGGCCTATATGCCCCAAGGGTGCGCGCCAGAATGACAGTACCCAACATCAAGGGCGCAATAACCTAAAGGGCATTGCGCCGTATGTCAGCCGTCACCGAAAAAGCAACCGCGTAGCCGTGTAGGATGGGCACTGCCCACCTGTCAGACATCGTTGAGTTTGGTGCAATGGTGGGCAATGCCCACCCTACACGGCTCACCACATCATTCCTTCACTAAAACGGACTCAAGCAACTGCCTGGCGTGCTCAACCGGAATCGCATAGGAGATGCCGCTGGGTTTTTCCAGGACGGCCTCTTTGGTCTCTTTTACAAACACCATGTTCAGAACACCCAGTACGTGGCCGGTTTTCTGGTCATAGACGGGGCTGCCGCTGTTGCCTGGATAGGCCGTGGCATCCAGTTGAAAGACGTCATACGGGGCCTTCAGGCGTTTGATCTGCGCGGTGCTCAGCTGGCGCGATGACTGCGAGGGCAGCACGATGGGCGTGATGGTGGAGATGATGCCGCGGTGGGTCACCGGAAACAGGCCCAGGACCGTGCCAATGGGAAAACCGGTGAAGGCGATGGACTGTCCTTCGCGCACCCGGGAGGAATCGCCCAGGCGCAGGGCCGGCAAGGGGTCGCCCTCGATACGGAGGATGGCCAGGTCGTGTTCGGGATCCATGGCCACCGCCTCTGCCGTGCGTATTTCCGGCTGCCGGCCGCGGCCGGCAAAAATGGCCAGTTGCTCCAGCTCTTCCCCGTCCAATAGCTCAGGGATGACGTGGGCATTGGTGATCACATAGCGCCCGTCACCCACCACAAAACCCGTGCCCATAAATTTGCTGGGCGGTCGGCGGGTCTTTTGCATCGTGCCCACGGCCACCACGCCCGGCTTGACCAGCGCCAGGGTCTCCGGCAGACCGGACACCCCGGGTGCGCTGAACAGCATAAAGACCACCGCCAGACCGGCCCAGACCATCGGCCGCAGCGGGCAGGTCACTACTTTTCGCGGAAAATTCCCAGTAAACTGTGGCACTTAATGATCACCTGTGAACAGAGCATGAGCGAATTACTCTACGACTTAATCCTGCAGAGCGCCAGACAATGGCCGGACAACGAGGCGCTCGTCCACAAGACCAGCCGCCTCACCTATAAGACCTTAGCCGACAATCTGCACACCGTCGCCCAGGGCCTGCTCGAGCGCGGGCTGGCCGCCAACGAGCGCGTCGCCGTGTACCTGCCCAAACAGCAGGAGACCGTCAACGCCATCTTTGGCGCCTCTCTCGCGGGCGGTGTGTTTGTACCGGTCAATCCCCTGCTCAAACCGGAGCAGGTGGAATACATCCTGCGCGATTGCAATGTCCGCATCCTGATCACCTCCGCGGACCGCGCCCTGCTGCTCAGCGAGGCGCTGGCTAACTGTCACGATCTCAATCACGTGGTTATCGTCGGCCCCGCGCCCAAGGGCCTGCCCGAAATCGCCGGCGCCGAGGTCTTCAGCTGGGAGGCGCTGGTGTCGTCCGCCAGCCATCGACGACTCCCCGCCCGCATCGACGCCGACCTTGCCGCCATCCTCTACACCTCGGGCAGCACCGGTCGACCCAAGGGGGTGGTGCTGTCGCATCGCAACATGGTGGCGGGCGCCCGCAGCGTGGCCCAGTATCTGCAAAACACCCCGCAGGACCGCTTGCTGGCGGTGCTACCCTTCAGCTTTGACTACGGCCTGAGCCAGTTGACCACCGCCTTCAGTGTCGGCGCCAGCGTGGTGCTGATGGACTACCTGCTGCCGCGCGATGTGGTCCGCGCGGTGGCCACACACGGCATTACCGGGCTTGCCGCGGTACCGCCCCTGTGGGCGCAGATCGCCCATCTGCCCTGGCCCGAGGAGGCGCAGGCCTCGCTGCGCTACCTCACCAATTCCGGTGGCGCCATGCCCGGCTCCACCTTACGCGCCTTGCGGGCCGCGCTACCCAACACCCACCCGATCCTCATGTACGGGCTCACCGAAGCCTTTCGTTCCACCTATCTGCCGGTGGAAGAGCTGGACCGCCGCCCCGACTCCATGGGCAAGGCGATCCCCAATGCCGAGGTGATGGTGGTGCGCGAAGACGGCAGCCCCTGCGCGCCGGGCGAGCCGGGCGAACTGGTGCATCGCGGCGCCCTGGTCGCACTGGGTTACTGGAATGACGCCGAGCGCACCGCAGAGCGATTCCGCCCCGCGCCCGGCCAGCAGGCGGGCATGCCCCTGACGGAGATCGCCGTGTGGTCAGGCGACACCGTACAGACCGACGAAGAAGGCTTTCTCTATTTCGTCGGGCGCAAGGACGACATGATCAAAACCTCCGGCTACCGGGTCAGCCCCACCGAGGTCGAAGAAGTAATCTACGCCAGCGGGCTGGTCGGTCATGCCGCCGCACTGGGCATCCCCCATCCCAGCCTGGGCCAGGCGATCGTGGCCGTCGTCACTCCGGCCGCGCACGCCGAACATGTCGACGCCGACGCGCTGATCACCGCCTGCAAGAAACACCTGCCCGCCTTCATGGTCCCCATCCAGGTGCAGGTGCAGCAGAACCTGCCGCGCAATCCCAACGGCAAGATTGATCGCAAGCAACTGGTCAGCGAATTGCAGGACCTGTTTCAGGATGGCACGCCATAAGGCCTTCGCCGGCCCGGTGCAGAACGCCATGCCAGGCACGGTTAACATAACCATGAAAAGCGCCATCTACAGCAGCAGTGAACGCAACATTGAACGCAAAACAGAACGCACAACCCAATACAAAGGACGTTCCCGGAATGCTCCGAACAACAACAAGGACACACTGCCATGAGTAAACCCCGCCACGCGACCTCGGTACTGGAGGCCTTTCCGGTCGAAAACGGCGAACTCATGATCGGCGGCGTGCCGCTCACCCGCCTCGCCGCCCGGGTCGGACAGACGCCCTTCTACGCCTACGACCGCGCAAAAATCACCGAGCGGGTCGCCCACCTGCGCGCCCACCTGCCCGCCGAAATACGCCTGCACTACGCCATCAAGGCCAACCCCATGCCCGCCGTGGTGCAACACCTGGCCGGGCTGGTGGATGGCTTCGACCTGGCCTCCGGCGGCGAACTGCCGGTAGCCCTGGATACCACCATGTCCGCCAACCACATCAGCTTCGCCGGCCCCGGAAAATCGGCATGGGAGATCGGCAGCGCGATCGCCGCCGGCGTCACCCTGAATCTTGAATCCGAAACCGAACTGGAAAGGGCGGCCCGCCTGGGAGAACAACAGGGCATCCGCCCCAGGGTCGCGATACGCGTCAATCCGGACTTCGAACTCAAGGCATCCGGCATGAAGATGGGCGGCGGCCCCAAACAGTTTGGCATCGACGCGGAGCGTGTGCCCGACGTGCTGCGGCGCATCGGCGAACTCGACCTGGATTTTCAAGGCTTTCACATCTTCAGCGGTTCCCAGAACCTCAAACCGGAGGCCATCATCGAGGCCCAGGAAAAGACCTTTGCCCTCGCCTACCGCCTCGCCGAGTCCGCGCCCACGCCGGTCAGGAAACTCAACATCGGCGGCGGTTTCGGCATCCCCTATTTTCCCGGCGAACAGCCACTGGACATCCAGCCGATCGGTGACCGGCTGAACGAACTGCTGATAGAAAAGGCCAAACGACTGCCCGAGGCAAAGGTCATCATTGAGCTGGGGCGTTACCTCATCGGCGAGGCCGGCGTCTACGTCTGCAAGGTGGTGGATCGCAAGATATCAAGGGAACAGGTATTTCTCATCACCGATGGCGGCATGCACCACCACCTGGCCGCGTCCGGCAATTTCGGCCAGATCATCCGCAAAAACTACCCGGTACTGATCGGCAACCGACTGGGCGCCAGCGACACCGAAATCGCCAATGTTGTCGGCCCGCTCTGTACGCCACTGGACATACTGGCGGACAAGATGGAACTGCCCAGGGCCGATATCGATGACCTGGTCGTGGTACTGCAATCCGGAGCGTATGGGTTTAGTGCAAGCCCGCAGGGCTTTTTAAGCCATCCTGCTGCGGTGGAGGTATTGGTGTAAGCGCATACGGCGCAATGCCCTGCGGTTATTGCGCCCTACATTGCTGTGAGTTATTTCTTCCGGACAACCGAAACGATTTTGCGTTTGGGAGATGTTTCATACGGCACAATGCCCTGCGATTATTGCGCCTACATTGCTCGGTGCGTAGGGCGCAATAACCGCAGGGCATTGCGCCGAATGAAATAGGCCCCAAGCCTGAGCCTCTTGATTGTTTGGTTCAACATCCACCGTAAAAAAAGTAACCGGTCAACGCCGTGGCAGGAGAGTGAATTCCTAATCGAGTCATTGAGCTGATCCTGGCCAGGTATGGCCAGGCATGCGGCGCAATGCCCTTCGGTTATTGCGCCCTACATTGCTACATTGCTGTGAGTTATTTCTTCCGGACAACCGAAACGATTTTGCGTTTGGGAGATGTTTCATACGGCACAATGCCCTGCGATTATTGCGCCTACATTGCTCGGTGCGTAGGGCGCAATAACCGCAGGGCATTGCGCCGAATGGAATATGCCCCAAGCCTGATCCGCTTGATTGTTCGGTTCAACATCCACCGTAAAAAAAGTAACCGGTCAACGCCGTGGCAGGGGAGTAAATTCCTAATCGAGTCATTGAGATGATCCTGGCCAGGTATGGCCAGACATGCGGCCCAATGCGCTTCGCTTATTGTACCCTACGGTCCTGGATAGACAGATGACTTGTGTGGGCAACCCAGATGTCGGGTGCCCACCCTACATGACTACACTCATGGCTGTATGAGGGTTTCCGAGTAAGAATCACTAGCCATTTTTGAGTTTTCTGCGACGAACTGCAAAGACTGACAGCAAGCCCAGAGAAAATAAGGCAAGTGTACCTGGCTCCGGAATGTTTGCCGTAATCCGTAAAGCTGCACCCGATACAATCGCATCGTCGCCATACGTCAGTAAAATTCGTCCATCATTGACAAAATCACCTATTCCGCCAGAGAGGTAATTCTCGAGTTGTTGTTGAGAATAAAAATTGAGCAAATCAAGCGTTACTATCTTCGAAATATTATTCGATAACAGTGGATTTGCCGGATCATTGAATAGATCGGAAATCTGAGGGCTTCCAATGAACGTGGAGTTCTCAAGGTTGAATTGGTCGGTAGTGAAGAGAAAGTCCCTCGGCGTTAGTACGAGAGATAACGTTGCGGCAAAGATTTTTCCGTGAGGTTCTGCCAACAGGTTGCTGAAGTCTGAATAGGCTGCATCGCTTCGAAAATCAAAGATACCTCTAGTCCATTCATCAATTCCGTCTCCTATCGGGTCGGACGGATCGGTTTCAAACTCAAGTATCGTGAAGTCGCCGTTCACAAGAGATCCAGACCCATCGGCTGTCCCATTTTGCATCGGTGAAGAACAATTTCCAGACGTACCATACAGAGGCCCAACGGTCAGCACATCGCCGTCACAATCAAACAATACAGACTGCACCGTTATTGGACTCGAGAATGCTGGCAGGGCCAGCACAAATGATGCAAAAAGCCAAAATAATAATCTTGTTGTCCTTGAGAACATTTTCTGCTCCTCCTTAAGTAAGTTTGTTCATTCCAGTTATGACAAGGGTATGCCATGTAATGACGCGCATCGTCCTAATGCCAATAGAAACTACGCAGACAGATCCAATTACACATCCTGAATCTCCCTCCAGCCATACTAGCAAACTTAATGCCAGCCATAGCCTTTGTGTAGTGACGACAAAAGTTTTGCAGAAAGCTGGATAGTCCGACGCGATGATCTATGGTTACTGCTGGTAGCAGTAGTGTTTATTTTGATCGACTCCAAAGGGATTAAGGATTATGCGTAAACTGGAAGTTACGGATACGACTGTTTTGAAATCTGCGCTCAGAGGAGAAGCGAGATCCACTCCTGAATTTCGCTATCTCCACCGCTTGCATTGTATGCAGTTGGTGGCACAAGGTTGCAGTTGTTATCAGGTCGCTAAATGGTTCGGGGAACACCCAAGCACTATGGAGCGTTGGGTTTCCTGCTTTTGTGAATACGGTTTGGTGGGTCTATGGGATGAACAGAAAACGGGACGCCCCAGAAAGGTACGAGACGACCAGATGAGCCAACTGCAAGGCGATATCTTAAGAACCCCCTCTGAACTGGGACTGGGGTATGGCCGGTATGTGTGGAGTGGCAAGTTATTGAAAACATATCTGGCACGCCACTATGTCATTGAGCTAAGTGTTCGCCAGTGCCAGCGCTTATTAAAACAATTGCTGCTCAACGTTGTCTCTCATGACACCGGGGGCGTGCCTCGCTCAAAAAAAGATGCTGCGCACTTTTGTCGCCAACAGGGACAACTCCACCCAGCAACGTCAGACCATTTGCCCTGACTGTAAAATTACCCGACACTGTCGCCTTGTGGAAACAGCCTTCAAGAGCGGAATTCGTAGGGCCACAGGGCTTTTTGAGCCACCCTGCAGCGGTGGAGGTGTTGGCGTAAGCGCGAACTCAGTGCGTAAGGCGCAATAACCGAAGGGCATTGCGCCGTATGGAACATGCCCCAAGTCCAATCCTCTTGATTATTCGGTTCAACATCCACCATAAAAAAGTAACCGATCAATGCCATGGCAGGAGAGTGAATTCCTAATCGAGTCATTGAGCTGATCCTGGCCAGGTATGGCCAGGCATGCGGCGCAATGCCCTGCGGTTATTGTGCGCCCTACATTGCTGCAATCTGGAGCGTATGGGTTTAGTGCAAGCCCGCAGGGCATTTTGAGCCACCCTGCTGCGGTGGAGGTATTAGTCTAAAACCCGAAATTCATAGGCCCCGATATCCAGTGCTCCCTGAATATCCCGTGTCAACAGCGGCAGATCCTTGGAGGGAAGATATCTGGGCAATAAATCATTTTCTCCCGACAACACCTCAGCGCTGCCTTTATCAATAGATGGCGAGTCTGCCGTCAGTCGATAATCACCCCGCATGCGTGCCACAAAGCCCGGGGACTCGGTGGCAAGATTAAAGGATGCCTGTGCCGGTCCCTCGAGCATTTTTCCCTTTCCCACAAAAAGATTGTTATACAACCATGCCTCGGAGCCTTTGGCGGTTTTCACAAACACCCCGTTGTGTCGATCGTTCACCAGTGTGTTGTTGGCCATATACAGGCGATTATCACTGTTCTTCAGCCCCTCCATTCCATAGGCGATTAGTGAATAATTCTCCGCATACTGCCCCTGCTGAATGGAATTGCCGACCAAAACAGAGTAACCGCCATTGGAGAGATCAACCTGATAACTGGCTGTGCCGTTAGCGCCATCACGAATGATGTTGTACTTGATAATATTTCTGGCGGCCCTGCTTTTGACATTGTGACCAATCTTTGCCCCTCTGAACGTATTGAAACGTAAGACAAGCTCTTTGATGGCCCCAATGTAGATGTTGTGACTTTGGCCATCACCCGCACCATTTTCCTGAAATTCAGAATGCTCAATCAGGATAATGCTCTCCTTGTCCTTTCCCGAGAGGATGCCATTTTCATTGTGATGGAAATAACAGTTCCTGATAGTTAAATGCGTTCCCTCCAGCCTTATCCCGGCGCCATTTTTGTCCGGCACTTTCGCACCAGAGAATTCGACATTTTCGACCAGGACATTATTACCCTTAATAACCCAAATGCCTTTCTGACCGGCGCTTTTACCAGCGGCCTGCAGGTGCGGCCGTCCGTTAATACCCCGTATGATCAGATTGTTCTGTTTCCAGATAGCGACATCACCCTGATAAATGCCGCTCCCGTCAATTTCCACGATATCGCCATCAACCGCAAAGGTGGCTGCCACAGCCGGTGAAATAAACTGCTTCCCCGGCCCCACCGAAAGAACTTCGGCGTAGGCCGCGGGCAATAAGCCAACGCAGAGCACCAGCGCCGAACAGTGGCTTAGCAAATACTGGCGTAGAGAAGTGAGTTTAATTTTCATATGCGGGCAATAATCCTTCAGTAAAAGCTGCGGCCCCTTACCGCAGGTCCTCATTACCACACCACAGCATTCATTGATTCAAAGGGTCACAAATGATACAAGCGAGAGTCAAAATATCAGCCTCTGCAGGAAAGCGTAGACTATTTTATTTTGTAGACAGGTCATCCAGCCAGGTCAATGTCCATAGACCAACCTGGTCACGCCACTGCGCTGATGAAAAAGTATGGTTTGCCTCTGGCAGCGTTTTAAGCTGAACGCCGTCCCGCGATAGCAACGCTTGCCAGTCAGCCGATACCGCTACCATATCGCGAAACTCACAGGCCACGTAATCGTTCTTGCCGCTCAAAACAAACAACACTTCGCCATTAAAACGCCGCAGACCTTCAGCCATACGTTCCGGCAATGGCGCATCGCTATTCAATACTTCATCACGGGAACTTAGCGATGAATTGGATATTTTGCTTTTTTTAAGCATGCCCAGAAATGACCGCGCAGATTCCCACACTTTCCATTGGCCGGAAAATAGTTTCTTCCAGAAAGCGCCACTGCACAAACGGGCCAGATAATAATGCTTGAGATATGCCTTTGCCTCACCCGATTCGGTACGCACCCAGGGATTCAGAAGCACCAGCCTTTTCACACGCGAATCTTTATAGGCATAAAAAATCGCCGCTGAGGCTGCGTCACACAACCCCCAGATAACAACACCCTGCATCTCTGGCATTCTTTTGTAAAACTGATCAATGGCTGCGGCGATATCAGTGTCAACGTCTGCGAAATCGACCCCATCACCCTCCGCGTCTCCCATGGCCCGATAATCGAAACGCAACACCGGAAAACCCTGCGCCGACAAGGCGCGTGCCAGCAATAAGAACTGGCGATGACTGCCCACTCGATACTGCGGTCCACCCACCACAATCAGCACACCTATACGGGCTACATCTCGTGGCTGATGCAAAATACCCACCAGTGACTCGCCCCGGCAATCAAACACAAAGGGAATTTCCTTAACGCCCACTATCATCTCTCTGCATAAGCGCTGAGGTCTTTTCCAGCAATGCAGGCAGCACCGTGATCTCCGGCGTCACCCAAAATGGTTCACCCATGGCCGTATGCGTCGACACCTGCATACCCGCATCTCGCCATGCACCCAGCACCTTTTGGCTGGCCGGACTCAGCGGCTGGTCTTCTGAACTAACCACCTCAAACCATTCAACAGGGGGTGATTCGGCGGCCCCCAGATTCAGCATGTTGAGGCTATCCAGCCCCTCGACCAGTCCAGGCGACAGCTCATAGCCCGCCACTTCCACGTGGCCACCCGCAGCCAACTGGTCGCGCAAATCCTGCACAGTGACTTTGCTGCCGGCACCGATCATATCGGCGGCCAGTCGCAGACGTAGAAACTGAGTCATCAGCTGATCGCCACGGAGAGAGGGCTGCCACAACAGGATACGATTGAGCCTGTCCCCCAATCTGTCGCGCAACCGTGGAAGCGAGTGCATGGCAACCATGGCGCCTAACCGCAGCCCCCACAGAGAAACCTGTTTGGCGCCCGCCTGCTCAAGCCAGGCGACGATGGCGCCAAGGTCTTCTTGCCAGATCGCCCAGGTCGCATCCCCAAAGTTGCCCGCGCTATCGCCCGTCCCATAATAATCCACCAGCAGCACGCCATAACCCATTGCGGCAAACTTGCGCGCCTGTAGTGACAGCATCCTTCGGGCCTTATTCAGCTCTTCCGCAAAAGGGGGGAAAAGCAAAATAAAGTGCTCGGGATGCCCTTCCTGACCCGGTCTGAAATAGAGGGAAAAGAGTTGACCCGCCGAACCCGGCAGGAAAAATGGAGATAGAACTGCTGCTTTCATTGAAACAAACTATTCGTTGACCTTGTTTTCAACAAAGCGTGCCAGCGAGCCTAATGTCTCAAAGGTTTCCGCAGAAATCTCGTCATCTTCCACCACGAAACCATACCGATCCTCCAGTGCCGTGATAATCGTCACCACGGCCATAGAATCCAGCTCAGGTAATTCACCCAGCAATCCAGAATCCTCGTGCAAACTCGCCGCCCGCTCTGCCAGCTGCAAAGAATCTTTTAATATCGCCCTAACGTCTTCGAGCATCGTCATTACCTGCTTTTCCTCTGTTGATGTCCCACTGCTATTGATATTCCGCTACTGCCCCACTACGCCACCAACCCCAACAATCGGCCAGGGGGCTGGCCTCCTACAGGCATGAGGCCATACCCGCGTATTATCACACCATCCAAATCTATTAACAAAACCGCCTCAGAAAACCGCCGTACAAACCCCTCAAATCACCTTCTAGATGCCCCCGGCGCATAAACCGCCAACCTGTGACGGCGCGCACACAGCTCATAAAGGGCCTGTGACGCGCATCACTTCCTGTGACGTGCATCACTTCAGTCGTAACAACGAAGGCCGATAGTCTGGTCAACAAATAAACAACATCGGATATGGCCCCCGGCAACGCTATGAGCAAAAAAATGAAATTTCATGGAACCAAACCGAATCGAGATAGGTTTACTCTGTCAGAAATCGTGTTTAACCATCAGACGGCCACGAATGACAATAATAAAAATAATAAAAGACTCATTAGTGGCATGATTCTAAAGAGTTTTTATACCATTCTCATCATTACACTATTACAGGCCTGCGGCGGCGGTGGCGGCGCCAGTAGTGATGGCAGCACCTCCAACGGCAGCGGCAATACCGGCAATATCGATTTCGGAGGTGGAAACACCATCCCCAGCGTCTCAACAACGATTATCTCCAGCGCAGCGGTCGGCACACCGGTAAACCTAACCGCCAGCGCGAGCGATCCCGATGGCGACACACTTCAGTTCAACTGGACCATCACAGCGACCCCTTCCGGCAGCGCAGCATTACTGGACAGTGCCGACCAACCCGACGCTACCTTTACGCCCGATGTCATAGGCAGTTACACCGTGCAACTGGTGGTTGACGATGGACTCGATCAAGTCACACAAAGTGGCGTTATCACCGCCGCGCTGGGCAACATTGCACCCACCGCCAATATCGCCAATGTTCCCGTAGCCGCATTGAACAGCGTCGTACAACTAAATGGCGCAGGCAGCACCGACCCGAATAATGACACCCTCTTTTATCAATGGCGTTTCCTCAGCCGCCCGGCCGGAAGTCAGGCCTATTTCAGTAACGCCAACATTGCAAACCCCTCCTTCACCGCAGACATCGGCGGCGACTATCAAGTACAGCTGATCGTCAATGACGGCAGCCTTGACAGCACCGCGGTCACCGCCACCGTCGTCGCCAGCGCCTTTAGCATCACCGTTTCCTGGCCCGCCAATACCGACGACCCCGCAGGCTACACCGTGTACGTGGGCCCCACTGCGGACACCACCGATGAACTGGCGAAGATCCTGGTGCGCAATGCGACAGACTGGAACCCGGCCAACCCTGAGGTCGAGCTGGGCGGTGACGCCATCCTCAATGCCTTACCCCTCAACAGCACCCAGGCGTGCTTCACCGTCAAAGCCTATAACGGCGTGGGACTGTCAGCGGCCTCAACAGCCACCTGCACACAATTGCCTTAACTTCTTCGCGCTCAATTTTCCGCGGATAAAACCGAAAACATACGGAAGCACACAAAGCCATGACCATGAATAAAACCAGACTCATTATTATTGCCGCACTGACCGCCACACTGTGGGGTTGCGGAGGCGGCGGCGGTGGAACGGATACCACACCAGCAGCCACCCCCGCACCATCAGGCAATACGAATAATGATCCGGCTCCGGCACCCGCTCCAGCCCCAACCACCGATCCCTACACCGGTGGTACCTACTCAGGCGGCACGGTACCGGCCGCACAGGTCGGCGCCACGGTCGTGGGTTTAACGATTGAAGAACTCTCGGGTGTCGAACAGACCTCCGTCCCGGTGACCTTCGGGCAGGTATTTAAACCGGGCGAGATCCCCGCAGGCTCATTACTCGCCGTACGACTGGCCACCGGCACGCAATCACTCCTGCCGAATCAGGTCACCAAAAAGGCCACACACGCCGATGGATCGCTTCGGCATGCCATCATCAGCACACGCATTCCCACCCTCGCCGCCAACAGCCAGCAGGATATCGAAATCGTCGTTGTAGATTCCGTTCCCGTTGCCCAGTCCGTGAGACTGGCAGACTTGCTGGCCACCAACTTTGATGGCGTGGTTTCACTCACCGTAGCAAGCACACCCTATACCGCTTCCATTGCCGACCTGCTGACCACCACCCAATCACAAACTTGGCTCTCAGGACCAGAGGTCACCGAATGGATCGTATCCGCCCCGCTCAAAGCGGCAGATGGCACAGAACACCCCCACCTCACCGCACGCTTTAATATACGAGCCTATGCAAGCTTTGATAGTGTTCGCGTAGATGTGATCATTGAAAACAACTGGGCCTACGTCCCCAACCCACAAAACTTCGTCTATGACGCAACCGTTTCACTGTGCGGCAACAACGTTTACAGCAAAACAGGGCTCACCCACTACCACCACGCCCGCTGGCGCAAAACCTTCTGGTGTGGCAATGAACCTGCCATTCACGTTAAACATGATGTTGATTACCTGATCGACAGTTATGCCATTCCCAGCTATGACAGAAACCTGGTCATTCCTGAGTCAGACCTTGCATCAATGGAGGCGGATTGGACGGGTAGTAAAACCGAACCCATGGGGATTGGTTTTGCCAGAGCGGATATGCCGGGTACAGGCGCAGCACCAGATATCGGCCCGCTTCCCCGCTGGACAACACGTTATTTACTGAGCCAGGATAAACGGGCCAAAGCCACCACACTGGGAACGGCGGATAGCGCAGGCAGCTGGAGCATTCATTATCGCGATCAAACCAGTAATTTGCCCGTTACACTGGTCGATCACCCGAAAATGACCATACTTGCAAACTATAGTGATACATATAATTCCTCTACCGGACAATATGAAGCGTTCCCGGCTTGCAGCGGAGACTGCGCAACACCTTATAGGCACGATTCGCCTCACCAACCCTCATTAACCTATTTACCATACCTGGTAACAGGCGATCACTACTATCTTGAAGAACTCATGTTTTGGACAAACTATAATATGTTCGAAAGTAACCCAAACTATCGTGAAACCGGCAAAGGGTTATTAGGTTGGGGTCAAGTCCGCGGCCAGGCATGGGCGATGAGAGCGTTAGGTCAGGCAGCTTATATAACGCCAGACAGTGATCCGTTAAAATCCTACTTTGCTGAGCGCCTTCAATACAACCTTGACTGGTACAACGATAAATATGTAACCAATACCCCACCGAATCAACTCGGTTTTTTACAGAATGGTTACACTTTCATTTACACCAGCGGCCGCGGCATAGCCCCCTGGATGGATGATTTTTTTACCTGGAGTATGGGCTATCTGGCTGAGCTTGGGTTCTCTGATGCAGAACCAGTGCTGGCATGGAAGGCACAATTTCCCATCAACCGAATGCTGAATACAGAATACTGCTGGATTTTCGCATCAACTTATAATTTGAATATGCGAAATGATTCTGCAAGTCCCGTATATACATCATGGGCCGAGGTATACAACAACCGTTATGATCCTGCTATAACTTCACTAAGCTGTGACAGCCAACAAATGGCGGATTATCTCGGCACACAAACTGGTGAAATGACAGGGTATGCTGACCTTCCTACTGGCTACACATCAAATCTCCAGCCAGCGCTCGCAGTTTCGGCCAATGTAAGCATACAGAATGGGCAAGCGGCATGGGCGAAATTTGATAGCCGTTCCGTCAAACCGGACTATTCTACTTATCCAAATTTTGCAATCGTCCCAAGAAACTAAACCGATAGTCACACGCATAGTCACGTCGAGTAAAAAAGATGAAGATGAATATTAAAACCAAACAGTCGCTATTCGCCTCAACAAAAGCAACTCAAATAGGTCTTTTTTCGTTTTTAATACTCTCTGCCAACTATGTAAGTGCAGGCCCAATTGAAGACTTGCAACCTGGTCATTGGTTGGAGGTACCGAACACCAATTTATCACAGGTCTACCCAGCATCGATTCCAGCAGAAACACGAGGAAACTCAGGTCCCACATCAATCATGCAAGCCTGGAGTGGTGGAGCATACGACACCAAGAGAGACCGGCTTATGGTCTGGGGCGGAGGACACCAGGACTACGGTGGCAATGAATTATATGCATTTGATACAAATACGCTTGCGTGGGAAAGAATAACCGAACCAAGCGCCAGCACCCCAACCTGTGAAAACTATATGCCTGACGGACAGCCTGCAATAACTCACACCTATAATCAAATACAATACTCACCCAACACAGACAGCTTTACGCGTGTCACTGGAGGCTTTTGGGGTAGCAACTGCCCTTGGGACATTATTTCACAGTCATATGAAGCAACAGACATATTTGATATCGAAACAAAGACGTGGACTAGAGGCACGCAACATCCATCGATCAGCAATTCAACCGGTTTGATATCTGCCGTAGATGCTGCTACTGGCCACATCTGGGTGCACGGCACCTATGGCGGCGGAAAATTATTTGAATACAATCCCAAAAAAGATCAATGGACCGCGCGTAGCGGCAACAGATATCTAGAAGTCAATGCCACAGCCGCAATTGACCCAGAGAGAAGATTAATGGTTGCTGTGGGTGGATATAATGGCCAACGTCAAATACTGGTCTGGGACCTAACACAGAAATATGGGAACGCTTATATTCCAACGACCAGCGGGGATAGCATATTAGAGAATTCATCCGCATCGGGATTTGTCTATGATCCAACCATCAAAAAATTCGTTGGCTGGACAGAAAGTAGTTCTGTTTATACTCTTGACCCCACCACATGGGTCTGGGAAAAGGTAGATGCAGCACCAACCAATACTGTGATACCCAGCACCAAGGGGCGTGGTGTCAATGGCCGGTTTCGCTACATCCCTTCAAAGAATGTTTATATCTTAGTAAACCGCACCACCGAAAATGTCTATTTTTACAAGCTTAATAGCCAGTCGATTAATAATGTTCCGGAAAACCCTGGCACACCTTCATCTACCGAAAATCAGCTATGATGCATTAGTGTTCAGGCCTGGCCATTAATTAACATTTAATCTCTGGTCGCATTTGCATGCTATTTTCAGGCAACAGGCTAAGCTAATGAGTTATCACAAAATATGTTTAACGATAGCAATTTATCCAACACTATCATTTATTTCTTCTTATAATAAATTTTAACGCTCTCCTTATATTTTCATTCGCGATTCCCACAAGCCCGCGAATCGTGGATGGATTATAGGCAACAATACCCCACTTTTCGCGCCGGCAACTCATCCAGTCGCGCTTATAGGCTTCATCACCGTTAAGGTAATCCACCTCCTTAACCCTATCAACATCGATGACATGTCGCATCAGAAAATTCGTTAAAATCGTCCCAACAGAAAGCTTGAAATACTTCTCATCATAAGCCAGCTTATAGATAGCCGCCCTACCATGACTAACAATCCAGATCTGGGCCGCAGCAGGCTCACCATTCACGTATGCTAGGGCAAGGCGGAGCTGGCCTTTTTTAGCATAGCAACGAATAAGACCCGGAATAAAATCTGGAAAAGGTTCCTGCACTTTCCAGCTTGAACGGTAGATTACCTCATAATCAGAGATGGCCTTGTCCAAGCGCTCATCATTAGCATACAACTCAAATGTACCGGAATACTTTTCTTTAAATCTTTTTCCTTTTCTATGAATCGTGTTTCGCAACACTGAAGGCAATGTTTGCGAATACTCTTCAAAGCTACGTCCGTCAACAGGAAAGTACCAATTTGCAAAACAGAAGTAGCGAAATGTTTTCCACTTTGCGCCACGCAAAGACGATACGATCACCTCATATATTTCATCATCGTAGGGCAATGGATGGATATCCATAACTGAAAAACGTCGTGGGTCTGTACGTAGCTTAGAGAACAGGAAAACCAATGGGTCCTTATTTTCTGTTGACCTAATAAAAGGACGAAATTGTGAAGTGTAGAAAGTCCCCAACGCTTCCAGTTTAAATTTCCCACGCTGATACATAAGAGGAATTACTGCCTCTGCTATGCAACCATCAGCATTTTCCACACCTGCTAATAATACCTCATATTTTTCTTGCAGCCCGGTAGATGAAAGAAGCTGGAACCAATCGAGTTCGAGATCAAATCTCTTTTTTTCCAAATTATTTATGAGTGACTGATAATTTGATGTTAGCTGCCCGAAACCATTAAACTCGCGAAGCACAAGCTGCTTCGTTGTTTCAGAAACACCCTTCACTACGTTAACTTTCTCACTGTTCTTTTGCGAAATCTGTCGTGTATTTTGTAGAAATTTATACAGCGAAAGGAAAAAATGGCTACGAAATAACGAAATATGTTCAATACTTCGCTGCCCAGTAGACCATGCAATTTGGTCCTCTGTAGCATTGGTATAAAATTCTACCGAATTTACACGCCTGACCTGGAATTCCATTTCCAAAAGATAATAAAGTAGCACCCTTCCTGGTGCGTATGCAGAATACTCCTCATCAAAAGTTGTCTTTAGAATTATCAATATTGAATCGTTATTAATACATAAACGCGATGCCGCTAATTTATCGTCTATATATAGCTCCATTACCATCGCACCCTTCTCTTCCGCGAAGCTTTGTAATAGCGATAAATAAAACATTCCCTGCGTATTATCGGCATGGATAGCAGTACCTACCTTACCTTTCCAACCAGCAGACTCGATTGCCCCATAACGGTGCAAGGCAGCCATAAGCTGATTTTTTTCTGTGTGAACTTCAATACGGCAACCGCCTTCGCTTTCAATTCTATTTCGATAACGCTTAATATTTTTCTGGAGATTTTTTGAACGGCTTTTCCAATAGTTATCAAAATCGCCAATAATATCAACTTTAATGGTTGTGGCGTGCTTCTGCATACAGACGGGAGATTCAGCGCCTAAATTAAATGCTGATGAATAATCTGGATCCTGATTAAGCATTTCTAACAAAATTGCATATCCAGGCAGGTACGGCAACAAACGATTCAGATCTTCCGGATTCTTCATCAGAATCGGTGCTATTTGCGCCTGCGATGGGAGAAACAATGACCACACACCAGGCTTTCGATTCTTCACTATTAACAAACCATCAATAGAATCAGATCTATCAAGATGTATACAAAGCTTTTCATCACCAGCTCCATAGTGCTTAAGTAACAAGTCAATAAAACGCGAGTCATAAAATGGATGGCTCGAATTAATGTCACGATTTAGACGATCCCAGACATTACAATAATCCTTTAACGATAATTCCAGATTTTCGATTACCCACGTCATAATTATAATTTATGAGATTCCGTAGTTAGGGCTAAACGTAGCACCGACGCCATCCAGTCGATATCATTACCAGCAATATTTTGATGGCATGGTAACTGCAACAATGACTGTCTATAGTCGTTCACAATCTTGCAATCTGACACAGCCATATCCTCCCACCTCCACACAGGAACCCCGTTTAATTTCAAGATATGGAAGGCTATCTTTGGTTCCTTCGTAATAATGAGCGGGAACATGTAGGGAACAACATTGTCTGGCAGCTCCTCAAACAAAGGACGACACCCGATTAAGCCCGTTACTGCATCAAGCCAATGTTGGTAGTTTTTCCTTCGCTGCGCGCAAACAAAGCCATGATTTGTATTATTAATGATCAGAGCTGACACACGAAGTCCAGCTTTACCCACTTTTGATGGATCAAACCATTTCAAATCCGAATCATATACCTCATCATTCTCTGGTGATTTTAATATTTCATCGCCATGCACCAATTCATCACCGGCTATCCCATTTTTCCTCAGGCTACCAATGATACTCACACCGGCACGTGCTGCCGCTTTTAGTTCGGAAGCTACACTTTGACTGGTCAAAATGGGTAACTCTGCTCCAGTACCGTGATTAACTACTAATACCCCACCATCTGCCACAGGTAAAAATTTACGTGGGCTCGCGATAGAAAACTGGCCAAAACTCCCAATAGCCTGGCCATTGACAGAACCATAAAAAGCATGTGCGCAATCTTCAATCAGCACAATATCTTTCCTACGGCAAAATTCCACAATCCAGTCAAGCGGCTGAGGAAACCCAAAATAGTGCGTAATCATGATCACCTTTACTGGCATGAAAGAGTTTTCAACCAACTCTTCAATTGACTGCAAATCTGGACGTAATTTTTCATCAACATGATAAAATAGTATTTTTGTACGAAGAAAAACAGCCGGCTCTACCAGCGAACGACAATGGTATGAAGGTAGTAAAATTGCCGCTGCAGGCTCAACACCAGAATTTATCAATGCGTTAGCTATTGCGTAGCGGCCTTGTAAATAAAATGGCTTCCTACTTATAAATATAGATGGAAAATTACTAATCCCTTTCTTAAATGCAGAAAAACTCATCGTTGGAAGAATAGAGAATCTTGAACACGGGTAGTTTTTAGCATTAGCTAACGGTGGATTAAATTTAAGATTTTCATTAAAAACATAATCTGCGCTGCCTCTCATTTCCAAATACCCTTCTGTATATAAAATGCATAACTCTAATGTATTAATTTGTAGATAACATCTTTAAATTCATTATAGATCTTAGGGGAAAAAAGGATAAGTAATGCTGAATATATGAAGGCACCAACCATTACTAAAATAGAAAATATTATTCCTGTTGCAATGTCAAAATCACGCAACATGTACCGTAATAGAAAAATCAGCAGCCACATTAGAATAGATGCTATAAGTGGCGGCAAGAACATAGACAAAAAACTGACAAAAGAAATATCTAACAGCTTTACACTTTTCCAATAAACAACAATCGATAAAACTGATGAAATAGCAACGGCAGCAGAAACAGCGACAATTCCCATCGGGACAGCCGCAATAATCATTATTAAAGTTATCGCTGTTATTACAGCATTATATTTAAAATTAATTGAAACATGATTCATTGAATAAAATATCGGCATTGACAACGAGGCACATGCACGGATAGCCGTATTAATTCCTAGAAACGTCAAAATTGGAATCATATCAAGCCATTTCTGACCATACAAAATAGGAACTATTTCCTGTGAAGTCGCAGAAATACCAAAACCAATAGGGATCACTACGCACGACAAAAGCCTACCACTTCTTCGTACAGAGTTTTGCAAATGTAACAGCTCATTTTGCTGTGAAGAAAATGCTGGAAATAATACTCGTTGCAAAGGAACAGCTATACGATAACGAACCTCATCTGTAAGCGAACGTGAATTTTGATAAAAACCTAAAGCAGCTGCACCTAACATCCTACCGATCAGTAGCAAGTCAAATGTCGTATTTGCATAAAAAAGAAACCCACCACCAAAATAACTGGCGCTAGTTTTCCACGTTGTGCGCAAATATACTAAGTTAAAGCGTAAGCGAGGCCAATATCGAACGAATACCTGACTAAATAAAATTTTACTTATTACTCCAGCAAATGCACCAGCAACAAAGCTCCAAACACCATATCCTTCCCAAGCAAAGAAAACTGCAATGCTTAATCTTATAAAAATTGAAATTATTTCAATCCAAAATATTGTACGAAACCCCATTGTGCGCGTTAAGATTACGTTGTGAATAACGGTAATATTTGTTAACAAAAAAATTAAACATAAGACACGCAACAACTCACCAATAACCTCTTCTTTAAAAAATGAAGATGCAACAAATGAACTTAAAAAGATAGCGACGGTAATTGCTGAACCTAACAATATAGACGCCCAGAACACTGTATCTATTTGGATTCTAGTTATTCTACGTCGCTGAATTAAGACCGAACCAAAGCCAAAATTTCCAAACAGAACTGCGAATTCAGTTACTACTGCTGTCATCGCGATAAGGCCAAAATCAACTGGCGTAAGTAGTCTAGCCAGCATGGCTGTCGAGCCAATGGTCAATACCGTCCTTAAGAAAACACCAAGAAATGTAAAACTTACTCCATATAAAACTTTCTGCCCAAGCTTGTCAGAGCGCAATACAAATGCGTGCTGAAGTAAGTTTCTTTTTCGCGTGTTGTTAGGCATTTTTGCTCATAGCTGTATTTCTCAAGGTAGATTACGTGTTAACCGTATTCATCATGCTGTCTTTTGGCACTCCATACCCGTTCGTTCCGGGTACAGCATGGCCGAACAGTTCGGTGAATTGTTGCAAGTTATTCTAGACCATCGCTCCGGTTGTGCGACCATTGCAGCCTGACACACGATCTCACGTTTGCGAGAATTCCTTTGTCTTCTCCACAATACCATTGCGTCTGTGTGACGACGTGAGGTCGGCAATGACGATGCTCATTGTTGAGCCATGTACCTGAATTCGCGGTTAAGCTACGGATTCAGGATAAAGACATGTTTTATGTCAGATTGGCATCCTCATCGGCTAAATCTAGTGCGAGCTGCTGTCGGCTGTGGGCAGTGCTTCATCATTCAATGCAAGGACTCCGAATACTGGTTGCAGTTGGTGACTAGAGATCGTCTTTGTGAAAGTGTTATGCCCAGTTCATGCAACTTGGTAAGAAGCGTCGATTTCTTCATCGGTGCACCGTTATCCGAGTGCAGATCCGGCGGTGTTCTCCAGCACCGTTCGGCCATGTCGGTTTTCTGCATCAACCCGTCTGCGTGTTCATCACATTCCTGATCGTAGCCCCCCCAACCGTTGGTCTAGTATCTGTAGATGTCTTCAACCAGGTAGAGTCCGTAGAGCCATCCACACACCAGTGAGGGCAAATAGACGTATCACATGCCCATACCTGACGGACCGCTGCATTGCTGTAGCTGGTCAGGGTTGCCCGGTGGCGCAGTGGCTGCGTATCTTCTCGCAAATGACCTCGAACAGCAGATAGTTTTACCAAAATATACGTTGCACTAAATATCCGAATTTAATAATATCAAAATATGAATCTTTATTACTATACTCATCCAAAAGGTAATTTTGGAGATGACCTCAACCCCATTATATTCAATCATTTACTTCCAAATTTTTTTGATGGAAATGATTCTACATTGTTTCTTGGTATCGGCACATTAATAAACCATCGCATTCCATGGAGCCCCAAAAAGATCGTTTTCGGTTCTGGGGTAGGGTATGGTGAATTACCTACAATAGACGATAAATGGCATTTTTACTGCGTACGAGGCCCACTTTCAGCAAAACTATTAGGGTTAAGCGAAAGTACCGCTATTACTGATCCTGCGATACTTATCCGAGAAATATATCCTAAAGAAGCCATCACCGATGCAACTTTTATATCATTCATGCCACATCATGATAGTACTGAGCTAGCCAACTGGAAAGATATATGCAAATTAGCAGGGATCACATATATAGACCCTGCTTTTAACGTGAAAGAAGTCATTAAAACTATCCAACACTCTAAGCTCCTTATTACAGAAGCGATGCATGGCGCGATCGTAGCAGATGCATACAGAATACCTTGGGTACCAGTTGTATGTTATCAGCATATTTTACCATTTAAATGGCTGGATTGGTGTCAATCTATAGGCGTAAGTTACAAACCTTTACCAATTAAAAGTGTATATCAAATCGAAGATTATAAGACCAAAACTGAACGTATCAAAAATTTAGTAAAACGCAATTTATTAAAGGCTCACATTTGGTCAAACGAATGGGATAAGCCTTGGAAAAAACGTAGCCGTCAGCAAGAAATAGAGGCGGCAGCGGCTATGCTCTCAAAAATTAGTACGACTGCTGACCCGATACTTAGTAATGCTAGCAACCAAAGTTGTTTATTAGATCAGCTGCACACCAAGCTTAAACTAGTGGAGTCAGAAAGAGGCTGAAAAACATAAACTTCAACCATACATCTTTTGGTAATATGAATCACATAACAAATATGATGCCGCTAGTATCTGTCATTGTTCCAGCCTATAATTGCGCAAGTTTTATTGAGCAATCAATACAAAGTATTCTTGCTCAGAAGTACCCAAATATTGAAATAATAGTTATCGATGATGGGTCTACTGATCAAAGCACTGAACTTGCTCGCCATTTTGGGGAACCTATAAAAGTTATTCTTCAAACAAACCAAGGGCCGGCGGCAGCACGCAACCGTGGCATAAGAGAGTCAAAAGGCGAATTTATTGCCTTCCTCGACAGTGACGATGTATGGCTACCAAATAAGCTCGCCGATCAGGTAACTTTTCTACAGGAAAACCAGGATATTGGTATTATTTATGGAACCTTCACAAGATGGTTAGCAAGTAAAAATGGATGCTATCCACCGGCTGAACAATTTGTTGCAAATGAAAATGATTCATCCTTCGATGCTGAATTGTCCGGCTGGATTTATCACAAGCTACTACTTGATAACTATATTCACATCATAACCGCAGTTATCAGACGTTCGCTCTACGACAAATTGGGCGGTTTTGATGAAAGCTTACGTACGGGAGAAGATTACGATTTCTGGCTTAGAGCAAGCCGTATAACGCAAGTATACAAATTTTCCCGCACAGTCGCTCTGTATCGCACCAACCCAGACAGTACAACAAATGTACCACGCCCCACTAACAATGAGCTTTTGGTATTGCAACGGGCTACTAATGAATTCGGCCTTTCCAGTCCGAATGGCAAGACAATCTCCAGCGAAGAAATGAACGAACGGCTATTTCGTTTATGTTTTGGGCATGCTTATCTACATTTCTGGAAAGGATCTTCATGCATCGCAAAACAGAACTTCAAAGAGGCTAAAAAATATTCGCCACGTAACTACCGTTTACTTATCTACACCATGCTCTCAGGAATTAAATGTTTTCTGAAGATAGACGATAGAAACAGCATTACACATTAAATTCATATGCGTCAGATAACTATTTACGTAACTTCATTTGTCTTTCCACTGGCCTTCAGCAATCAGCTTGTTCTTTAATCCAGGCAATGGATAACCGAGAGAATATGCCTTTTTGGCATAGTTTAAGGACTTCTTGTAATTGCCCATCTCATAATACAACAGTCCCATATTATTAAACAGCTCGGAAGAATCCTTAATATGCACCTCAGCATATTGATATCGTTTTTCTGCTTTTTTGTATTCACCCGATAGGTGCAAATGTATTCCGTACAGCATGTGCACAATATAGTCGTCGGGCCTGAAAGCTATTGCTCGTTCAAAATAACATTCCGCATAACGTTTTTCAGGTGGGGCTCCGGGCCTAGCTGGTAGTTTCCCATCATTCTTTATCTGCAGCTTTGACATAGCCCGTAATGCACGGTGATGATTCGGGAATCGAAACAGCGTGTAGTCAATATCGCCGATTAACCAGCCGGATTTCCCCTTAATAAGGCTCTCTACCTCCTTTGTAAAATGCGCTCCTTCCACCAACTGCAGGCGACCACCTTTATTGGTTGCGTCCTGACTCGGCCTTCTGTTGATCGGATCTCTATAATCCCAGGGACCACCGCCATCTCGAGCTGGAGTTACAATGATATCCCCACACAAAGCGCTATCGGCAGAATAAACATTGCCTGGAATTATAAACACGACCAAGATGACAGCCTGTAAAATATGATGAATAGATTTAATTAGCATTTCAATAATCCATTAAATATATAAGGTCAGGTAATTCACTATCTTCTCTCTGTCTGCTGACTTCAATCCATATTGTTACTAGTGTCACTTCCCATGCTCGTCAAGCCAAAATTCTAGCATCATTAATATCCAAACGAGTTCTCCGTAAAATTTTGCATGAACACCTTTGTGCATCTGAATTGTTTGCTCAATAAATGATACTTTAAAGATTCCTCGTTTCTTTATCGATTCTAATGATGAATAAGCTAGGCTCCTCAACCCCGCGTGCTCGCTTGTCCATACGCCAAATGGCAAACCAAAGCCCTGTTTGGTTTTCTCGATTATTTCCTGAGGGAGAAAACCACTTACCGCCTCTTTATAAAACCAACGGAGTTTTCCATTATTTATTTTCATACTCGAAGGGATGCGGCATGAAAAATCAATCAATTCGTCATCTAGTAAAGGATAATCGACTCCTACCCCAGCCAGCTCACACATACGATTGACCTTCACCAGATCATTGTCGTGCAATGTTTTTTTCCAATCCATCCATAACATGCGATTAAGAGCCGTCGCATCATTTGGCTGTTGATAACTATCACGCAGTGTTTTTATTGGCTGCTGATGATCTATGCCATCAAGAAATTCTTCCGAAAATATTTCAGATGCCGCATGTCTATGCAAATAATTATAGGTTTCCAGACGATCCGGCAATGGAATTTTTGCTTGCCGGATGTAACTGTGAATTTTCATCAACCCTGGAATATGTTGCGTTATGGGATTATGGAAAAACAATGGCTCCAGTAGTAAGCTGCGAAACATTGCCGGCACTTTTGTATACGATTCAAAAACACCCTGTTTTGCATAGCGTTCATTACCGGCAAATATTTCATCGCCGCCATCACCCGCCAGCAACCGCTCAACGCCCTGTTCTTTGGCCATCCTTGCGCAGAAATAGGCTGGCAATGCCGAGGAGTTACCAAAGGGTTCATCCAAATATTTCGCGATATTTTTTACTTCCGCCACGACATCTTCCGGAGTCACATAATATTCATGCTGCTGGGTTTTAAAGTGACGTGAGGCGATACGGGCATATGACATCTCGTCATAACCTTTCGCGTCAAAACCAATCGAGAAGGTACGAGCCTGGCCACAAGTTACTTTAGATAAAATGCCAGATACCGTCGAGCTATCTAGCCCGCCACTCAGAAACGCACCAGTTGAATGAGGGGACGAGTTACTCGGTATTGATCGCGAAACAGCGCGCTCAATGATCGGTAGCATTTCCTCTGTCAGAGCTTCGATTGTTCCTTGCTGCTGCTCTGAAAACATTGGCTCCCAGTAACGGTGGCTATGTTTATTACCATCTTGGAAAATCAGATACTGGCCATTTTCAAGTTTATTGACACCTTCAAAGATAGTCCCAGGGCTTGGCATGGCATGGAAATAGAAATAATTATAGATACCCTGGTGACTTATTTTTTTAGTCACCGAGGGATGGTTTACCACTGCATCAGCACGCGAGGCAAATACCACACCGTTATCTGTCTGTGCATAATAAAGATGTTGCTGGCCGATCCTATCAATGCACAGCACTAATTGTTTACGAGCATGGTCAAATATCACAATCGAGAAACGACCAGCCAGGGTATCCAAAAAACTCATTCCATGGTCTAGATATTTCTTTGTGATAAATAATGCATGCCCTTGCTCATTGGCTTGCTTTTCTGAGTCACTATTCTTCCAGTAAGGTGCGCCAATTATTGCAACATCAACCTTACCAGCCAGGCTGGCGACATCACCCTGCGCGGCAATATTTAAATGCTCACTTTCAAACCAGCTTGCTTGCCATGATGAAAAGCAGGAAAGCATTGCTGAGCGTGCAGCTTGAACATCAGGCATTACCGATCCAGCAGCACACCAGCCGCAAAGAAAAGCATTACCCGTCATCTATATACCCAATTCGAATCTAAGATTGTATTATCGTTCACAACACTCTCTCTTCCATACCGTTATAACGCATTTTAGCCAGGCGAAGCAGGAACTTCGGGATGCTATTATCCCAGGGTGTAAATCGCGGGAGCTGATAGATGTCGGATTGTTGTGATGCCGTTCCCCATGCAGTACTCACTGCCGCATCAAAGCCGATCTCTTTCATCATTTCAATATGCTCTGCATGATAGTCCTGACCGGGCTTTCCATTGGGATAAGCAAACAGTCTGATCTTGTCACCGGTAATATTTTCTAAATAGTCTTTTCCGTTTTCTATTTCCTGTCTTGCTTGTGGCGCATCGATCTTACTCAGTATGGGGTGGTGAACCGTATGGGCACCTATTCCCATGCCTTTCTGATGCAAAATCCTCACCTCTTCGTCTTTCATCATCAGGCCATCCGGCTTTGGTACGCCGAGAATAGTTGGTAATTCTTCCACCAATCTCTCGCGCGCATCGAAGGATAAATATTTTATTGCTTTCAGAATTTCATTGAGACATTCATTGCGTTGATCAGGAATGTTAATAAAACCCAATCCATAATCGGTCAGATCAAGCCTGGTTTTACTTGTTCTGCGTAGACTCTCAATGACGACATCATTCCACATGATGCCACCATTTAAAAACCCCGTCGCGATGAAAAAGGTGGCAGTGAGGCCATGCTTTTCCAAAATTGGCGCTGCATTCTGGAAGTTGTCCCTGTAACCATCATCAAAGGTAATGCACAGTGCACGCGAAGGTAGATTATCATCCACCAACCTCTTCACTGCATCTTCCAGATCCAGCACATTGTAAAACCGTTTGACCCACTTCATCTGTTGCTCAAATCGTTTGACACAGGGCTCGGACGGCATCAATGAATCTTCCCGCTCCAGAACACGATGGTAGAGCAATATACTCAGCCTTGCATTACTCATACCAACGGCCTTTCTATATTAACGACACCTTGCTCTTTACTAACTCGACTTTCGAGTTCCCGATTCACAAAAAACTGACACAGGACACAGATAACCATAATGTGGTACGGGAGATCGAAATAGGCCAGCCCTAAGAAGGCACCACCAACACCATAGGCGACTAAACTGACCTGTACCATTGAGGCCAATGCCTCTGCCCACTTCATATTTTCTATATCTCTAACCTGTTTGCGAATATTCCCACAGGTCCGATAGCACAAAACCCAAAGCGTTAAAAATAGAAATAGTCCAACAAAACCCTGTTCGCCTAACACCTCAAAATAGATACTATGCGCGTCATGGAAATCGAGTGGAGAAGGAGCGTAGGTCAAAAACAATAATTTAGTAAAAGAACCAAATCCACCGCCAGTTAGTGGGTGGTCAGCAGCAAGGTTCACCGCAAAATGCCATGCATTTATTCGACCCATTGCCGACGCATCCTGCTCATAAGTCTGGATAGTATTTATGCGCTCAAAATAATGTGAGGGCATAAAGCTAAGCACCGTAATAGCTAGCGCTACCAGCACTGTGCCAATCAGCAACTTTTTGTTGCTT
Source organism: Gammaproteobacteria bacterium (assembly GCA_032250735.1). Taxonomy (NCBI): domain Bacteria; kingdom Pseudomonadati; phylum Pseudomonadota; class Gammaproteobacteria; species Gammaproteobacteria bacterium. Next base: position 12,619 of record JAVVEP010000002.1, on the reverse strand, counting down.
TTCATCCAGAACATCATCATCACTGCAGCTGATGCCACAAATGCACCGCGTGAATAGGTACTAATAATCGACAAAACACACAGCAGTATTGAGACTAGCAATGCATGTTTGATCCATTTATTAATAGACTGAGTCCTCAGATACCACATTAATGGCAACACCATTAATAGCGCCAGAGCAATCTCATTATTACCGGATACAAAAGAATCAGGTGGCCCCCCAACTCTGAATGAGCCACCCGTTGCGGCGACAAATAAGCCTCCCTTGATACCGAAAAATCCAATTGATAACACAATCACCCAAATGAGCTGGTTGAGCCTTTCCCGTGAGGTAATCAGCAATAGCGTAAATAGGGTAATCAACTGAATTTTCACTACCCGCCTCCATTCAACCATGGAAACCTCAACATTAATTGCAGTAAATGTTGACAAGGTGATCCAAAGAAAAAACGCAATCCAGACAATTGTAATGGGTGTTACGATAAATTTATTCTTGTCTTTAGTTAGCAAAAACCCAGTAATTAAGGCGCCAGCCGTTATGGCTGAAAATGGCATATTGTAGGCAAATCCCCATGAAAACCGATGCGGGTTCATATAGGACAGCCAGGACCAAACATAAACGCCAATATAGGGGCGCATCAATATGAATGGCACAGCACCGATAATTACTAATGTAATTATAAGGTCACGCATTGCCGACAACCTGCTCAAACAGCTTTAATTGACCTTGTGTCGTATCTTCCCAGCCGAATTGCTCCGCATATCCTCGTGTTTCATCACGATTAACATGTCGTGAAAATAGGCTTTTTATTGAGCACGCAAGAGAATCAGGGGTTCTCTCCTCTACCAGCACACCTGAGGCTGGAATCGTAACAACCTCAGGAGTACCCCAAATTCTGGTCGCAACCACGGGTGTTCCACAGGCCATTGATTCCAGCAGAACATTGGCCCAGCCTTCACGACTTGATGCCAACACAAGCGCATCAGAAGCTCCGTAATATTCTTTAAGACTTTCATGAGGGACAGCGCCCAACAGAGTCACCCGTTCATTCAATTTAAGCTTATTGATCAAGGCGACCAAATTTGATCGCTCCTCACCATCGCCAGCGATTAACAACTTGTATTCCGGCAATAAGCACATAGCCTCGACAATAAGATGGTGGCCTTTTCTTTCGACCAAATGACCGACGCTTAATAGCGTCTTCCCATTAATATCCAGCTTATTTCTTAGCTCTTCTCGATTAAGTGGTGGAGAAAATGTTCCCAGATCAACACCATTCCTAAGCACTGTAATTTTATTATCTGGCACTCCCATTTCCAGCAGGACATCTTTCAGCGCCTGGCAAACCGTAATCAATGCATCAGCTTTATTGGCAGCCCAGAGGATTTTTTGTCGTGGGATCTCATATTTAGGAATAAGGTTGAGATCTGTTCCTCTGGCAGTAATAATGACCGGCTTCCCAAGCGCCTCTCCGAGCATCACAGCCGCAACACCATCTGGATAAAAATAATGTGCATCAATCAAATCAAAATCAAATCCGGATTTTATAAGTGCCTTGGCACGCGGCAAGGCCACTCGAAAAATCGACTCCGGCGCATTGTTCATGCCAAGCTTTGGCAGTAAAAGATAACGAGGATGTAAAACATCAACGCTATTTCGCTGTTCCTCATCAGGCACCGATGAAAACGTTGCATATTTCCCAAATATTGGCGCCTTGAAAGGAAACCACGGCACTGGGGCGATAACTTTGGTTGTTATCTCTCCCGTTTCCAGCAAGTGGCGCAGCCGGTTTTCAACAAACACACCGTGCTGTGGCTGAACACTATTAGGAAACAACGTGCTGAAAAGCAGGGTCTTAATCATTGTGATGCAATGACCCTTTTATATATTGCCTCATAGTTTGCGACACTATTTTCCCAATTTCTCACATTTTCAACGAAATCACGCCCCGCATCATGCATGGCTTCCCATGAATCCCTGCTATCGATTAATTTTGTTATCGCATCTGCCAGTGCGTTTGGGTTTCCTGCCTCAAACAGTACGCCGGTTTTACCATCTTCGATCAACTCTTTGTGGCCTCCTACATCAGAGGCAACAACCAGCCTTTTTTGCGCCATTGCCTCCAGGGGTTTTAGAGGGGTGACCAGGTGGGTTAATCTCATTGGCAAGCGGGGGTACGCGAAGATATCGACCAGGCTGTAATATTGCTGGACGATTTCATGTGGAATCCGGCCTGGCAGTATCACTTTATCTTCTAGCTGTTTATCTTTAATGAGCTGCCTGACATATGCATCCTGTGGGCCACCACCTACCAGCAAAAGGACAATATCGTCGCGGTCGCGACTCAGGAGAGAAATTGCCTCAATCAGCTGCGGAATCCCCTCATACGCATAAAAAGATCCAATAAATCCAATGACGATCTTTCCTATCAGACCATGTTTTTTCTCAAGCTGTGCCTCTTTTCCATCGCAAACCGGAAACCGCTCGATATCAACCGCATTAGGTATAACGCCAACCTTTTCTGCTAGGACGCCACGCGCAACAATATCCGAGCGCAAGCCTTCGCATATCGTGGTCACCGCATCGGCCTCTCTTATCACCTTTGTTTCCATGGCTCGCGTGAGGCGATAACGCAGACTCCCTTCCGTGGTCGTCCCGTGATCAACCGCGGCATCTTCCCAAAATGCCCTTATTTCATAGACAACGGGTATACCGTATTTTTTTCCGACGTTGACCGCTGCACGACCATTTAACGCGGGCGAATGTGCATGCAAGATATCTGGCTTAATTTCCTTAATAACGGCTTCAAGCCGCGCCTCAAGCGCGGATACGATTGATAACTGATTCAGAATAGGCAGTTTTGAGAACAATCCCTTCGATGGTTCTGTCCTATAAAAATGAAACCCATCAATTTCCTCTTCTTTGCCATCAGGTTTTGTTGCCTGATTGTGCTTTGGACTCGTAATGTGCTCGGTCGTCCAGCCAAGTTTTCGTTGGTGCTCCAAAATCGCACGCGAACGGAATGTGTAGCCACTGTGCAGCGGGATAGAATGATCAAAAATGTGTAATATTTTCATAACAATTATTTTTTAATACTAGTGGTATAAATTTTTTGATTTAGTCATGAAGAGCAACATCATCAAACCAAAATCATCACCAACAGTTGCGCTACCAGGTTTCTTTTTTACGCCAAAATGGCGAAATGTTTGTTATATGGGGAATGGAATAATCAAAAATACGGGATCACACATCAATTCTCACCCATCATTATTTTTCGTAAAAACGCATCAAACATCAACAATGTCCAGATCGCTGCGCTGTAGTCTCTCAAGCCGGACTGGTGCTGTGAGACGAGATGCTTAATGTAGTCCATATTGAAGATCCCGCTTTGCTGCATGGTTTCGCCCAGCAGCGAATCCTGCACACGCTGTTTCAACGGGCCTCTGAACCACTCTGCCAGCGGTACCGAAAAACCCATCTTGTTTCGGTACAACACATCATTGGGCAGATAGGGTTCCATTGCCTTTTTGAGGATGTATTTGCTTTCTTGCCCATGCAGCTTCAGGTCCGGGTTCAGGCCGGAGACCCATTCGATCAATTTGTGGTCCAGCAGTGGCGCGCGCACTTCCAGGGAGTTGGCCATGCTGGCCCGATCTACCTTGGTGTGGATGTCACCCACCAGATAGGTCTTTAGGTCCAGGTATTGGATAAGCGACAGCGGATGCTGGGAGGGGGCCTTGTCGGCATGACGCCGAAATACTTCCACCGCGTTGTATCCCTGCAGCGACTGCTTGAAGCTGGCGGAGAACAGTTTGTTGCGCATATCGTCAGAGAGGATGGAGACGGTGTGTAGATATGCCGCCACACTATCCCTGCCTATCGCCTGGAAGGTGGTTTTGGCGCGTAGAAATTTTGGGGCCCAGTCCAGCTTCGGGTAGACCTTGCCCAGCAGGCCAAAAAGCGGGCCCCGAATGGCGTAGGGTAGAAAGCTCCTGACCTTTTCCTCATTCATATGCCAGCGATGACGCCGATAGCCGGAAAAATATTCATCTGCCCCGTCACCCGACAGGGCGACCGTGACCCGCTTCCTGGCCAGCTCGCAGACACGATAGGTGGGAATGGCGGAGCTGTCGGCATAGGGCTCGTCATAGATGTTGGCGAGTTTGTCCACCAGACTAAAATCATCGGGATCGACGGTTTCCACAAAATGCCGGGTGTGATAACGCTCGGCTACCTTTTTGGCAAATTCGGCTTCGTTAAATTTAGGGTTGTCGAAGGAGATCGAACAGGTGTTCACCGGCTCTTTGGACACCTGTGACATCATCGCCACCACGGCGCTGGAATCCACGCCGCCGGAAAGAAACGCCCCCAGGGGGACTTCCGACATCATCCTTATGGAGACCGTTTCCCGAAAGCGTTTCACCAGCTCTTCCACGGTCTGGCTTTCCGATTGCTCAACTGACGGCGTGAAGGGGATGTCCCAATATTCCCTGGGCGCCGGCAGTGACTGTGCGCCCATAGTGAGCAACAGGCTATGCGCCGGTGGCAGTTTCCATATGCCCTTAAAGATCGTCCGCGGATCGGCCACGTAACCCAGGGCAAAATATTCTTCAACCGCGCAGGGGTCGATGACCTTTTCCAGTTCGGGATGCGCGTAGAGGGCCTTTAATTCTGAGCCAAAGATCACCTGCCCCGAATCCAGCAGCGTGTAATGCAGCGGCTTTTTGCCCAGGGGATCGCGCGCCAGAAATAAGGTCTTTTTATTCCTGTCCCACACGGCAAAGGCGAACATGCCTCTGAAGCGTTTCACGCAGTCTTCGCCCCACTCTTCCCACGCGTGGACGATGACCTCTGTGTCCGAATGAGTTTTAAAACTGTGGCCGGCGGCTTTGAGTTCGTCGCTCAATTCCGGGAAATTGTAGATCTCGCCGTTGAAGGTGACGATCACGGAGCCGTCTTCGTTTTCCATGGGCTGCTTGCCGCTGGACAGGTCGATAATGGACAGGCGGCGATGTCCCAGCCCCACACCGGGCTCCACATGCAAGCCGCCGGCATCCGGGCCGCGATGAAACTGGGTTTCATTCATTTTGTGGAGAAGCTCCCGGTCGATCGGGCGCTCTCCGTTCAGGTTAAAGATTCCGACAATGCCACACACGTTATTATTCGCTCACAAATTCTGTTGCGGGTGCCGTGACGCCGCGCACCCGGTCATACACCGCATTATATCCATTCACCATGCTGGCCATGCTAAACATTTTTTCGACGCGCCGGCGTCCGGCCTCGCCGTGGCGCTGACGCAGCTCGGGACTATTGATGTAGTCGAGGATGGCTCGGCTCATGGCCGCGGCATCCGCAGCCGGCACCGTGACGCCCGTCTCGCCATGTTGTACCAGTTCCGGATTACCACCTACTGCGGTTGCCACCACCGGCAGCCCCGTCGCCATGGCCTCGAGAATGGTGTTGGAGACGCCCTCGATCAGGGAGGGCAGGACAAAGATATCCAGTGACTGCATCATTTCGGGCGCGTCATTGCGGGCGCCCGGCAGCCAGGCAAGGTGCTCCGCATCGGCCTCGCGCAGCAGACTTTGGGCCTGTTCCCGCAGGGGGCCATCACCGATCAGCACCAGCCGCAGGCGCTCCCTGCCCCGCTCCACCGTATCCAGCAGGCCGATAAAGGCCCGCACCAGGGTCAGTTGGTCCTTCTCCGGCTGCATGCGGCCGATGGTTCCCATGACCACGCCATCCTGCGGGGCCGCATTCTCCACGGGTAAAGGCAGGCGTTCCCTTGCTGGGAAAAAGCGCTCGGTGTCCACGCCGTTGTAGATCTGGCTGATGTTCTCCGCCGCGACGCCCGCCGATTGCTCCAGCCAGGTGGCCAAATCCTGCGACAGCGCGACATAGCGCGTCACCAGCGGCCGCATCATTTTGCGGTACAGGAGGTATTTGCGCTTGGTGCCCAGGAGATCGCCGGTGTCCCTGCCGTGTTCTCCCTGCACGCGGTGGGCTACCCCGGCAAGCCAGGCGGGTAACTGAAATTCCAGCGCGCCCAGGTTGCGGGTGTGCACGACCGTGGGCCGCAGGCGCCGCATGAGTTTCCAGAATCGGACATGGGCCCCCAGGTCGGTGCCGGGACGCTTGTGCAGGGCGTACACGTCGACATCGTCACGCTGGATACGCTGCCGAAAATCGGTGTAGTCATCGATGCACACAATGGCATGGCGATAGCCGTCCGGTGCCATGCGATTGATGAGGTTCACCAGACCATTCTCCAGCCCACCCACGGCCAGTCGATAGATGACGTGCACCACCAACGGGCGCGGGTGGATGCGCGTGTCACTCAGTGCGCCGCTCATTGCTGCACCGCCTCCCGCAACTGGGGCAACATGCTGCCAAGGAAGTCTTCCATCACCGCCGCACCCTGTTCGGCGCCCAGTGAATATTCGGTCGATAGCACCCAGGCCACCGAGCCGGTCCGCGAGCCCAGGAGGCGACTGCGGGCGGCGTAGGCCTTGGCCCACACCCGACTCACCGTGGCAGCACCATCGATCTCATACCAGTGCCATACCAGTCGCGAATCGTCACCCGTCAGCAGGCGTGTTTCGAATACCGGCCAGCTCGCCGCGTTGGGCAGGCGCGCCTGAGCGGCTGCCCCGGCCAGACGCTGGGAGCGCTCCGAATCAAACACCGCGTTATGCCAGTTAATGAGTTCGGCCTCCTTGTCCTGACTCGGGTAATAGGCCAGGTAGACCTCTACCCGCTGTCCCTGTTTGCGGTATTCGACACGCTGTTCCTGCGCGCCCACGAAATGCGGGCGCCATGGGCTGCTGGTCGCGAAGGGCCCCGCCCACTCGCCCGTCCCCTGCGGCAGGGTGACCGCGCTGAGCGGCGCCGCTGCGCTGCGGGCGTCCATCCAGGCGGCAAATCCGGGGGCGCTCGCCGCGATGCTGAGGGTCAGCGCGGCCCACAACGCTAACCGCTTTACCTCGTGCGCCTGTACCGCCGTGGTGGCCTGTGTATTGATTTCGGCGTGGTCCGGTTGCGGCGCCAGATCCTCGCGGAAGAACGAGCCCACCCAGAACAGCAGCATGATGACCACGCCAAAGAACAGCCAGCCGTAGATGAGGTGATCGACCCCCACCGCGATGGTGTAATCGCTGAGATGCGCCAGCATCACGATGCCGTAGGCGCGCAGGCCGTTGGCGATGATGGGCACGATGATCGCCAGCGCGACAAAGATCAGCCGCCGCTGCAGGCTGACATAATTCAGGTAGGCATAGAGGGTGCCGAGGGCCAGGGAGGCGATCAGGTAGCGTATGCCGCTACAGGCCTCGGCCACTTCAAACGCGCCGGTCGGTATATAGAAGAAGCGTCCTTCGAGATAAACGGGGATGCCGGTCAGCTGTAAGGCCCAGACCGTGAACACGGCGGTGACGTCCTGCAGGGGGCCGACCAGAAAATCCCCCAGCGGTACCGCAAACAGCAGATAGGCCAGGGGGAACAGGATGCGGCGCAGCACGGCGGTGCCAAAAACCACCCACACCAGTATCGGTATCATCAGCACAACGGCCAGCTGTTCGGCTGCGGCGACCTGGGCGGCATTCGCCAGCAGCCAGAGCAGGGCCGGCAATACCATCAACAGCGCCGCCAGGGGTGCCGGTCGCGGTGCGAGCGGGGCCAGATCGGCGCGTTTTAGCCACAGGAGATAACCCACGATGGGCAGAATCAAAAAGCCGTGGGCGTAGGTTTCGGCCCGCCACCAGATGACCACGATATCGCGATACACCGGCCAGAACACGGCCCCCAATACGAGCAGGGAAACCCCAAAGATAAGCACCGTCGGATACCAGCCCGGAGCCCAGTTCAGGGCTTTGGTTGTGTCGGCTGGCATACCGGCTTTACCTTTTACTTCGACCTCTGCCGCGTCCGTCATGATGTTACCGCCTGCATAGCCGAATCGTTGAGTGAGTTTTCCAGCTCGGGGGGCGTGCTCTCCAGCAGCTCGCTGAAGCGCTGTAGATTGGTCGCCCAGCCGTAACCCTGCAATACGCACTGCCGGGCGGCGGAACCGAGTTCGACGGCCTCACCTGTCAGCAACTGTAGTGCCTGTTGTTGCAGTCCTGCGGGCGTGGACTCCACCCACAGATCCTGCCCCACACGGGCGGCAATGCCCTCGGCCGCCTCCGGCGTCGCCAACACCGGCCGAGCCATGGCCATGGCCTCCAGCACCTTATTCTGTACCCCACGGGCAATGCGCATGGGCGCCACCGCCGCCCGGGCGTGGGCCATGAAGGGGCGGATATCCTGCACGGCACCGGTCACCGTGACGCCGGGCAGTTTTCCCAGCGCCTGTACCTCCGTCGTGGGACGGCCACCGACAATATAGAATTCCGCCGCCTCGGCGCGGGCGCGGATGCCGGGAAAGATCTCCCGGGCAAACCAGCGCACCGCATCCACGTTGGCCCAGTAATCCATCGCGCCGGTAAACACCAGCACCTTTGCCGCAGGCGGATAGGGATTGGGATAATCGCGCTGCGGGGAAAAATAGTCCGTATCGACGCCATTGTGCGCGACATTAACGCGCGCCTGGACCTCGGGCGCGAGCCGCCGAAACAGCGCGCACTCGTCCTCGGTGACGAACACCGAGGCATCGAATTCATCGGCGATTTTGCGCTCGAACGCGAACAGGGTGCGGGCCTCGCGGCCATAGATCCAGCTCAGCGGCCAGGGCTTGGCGCGGGCATATTGCGCCCATTTGTCCGAGTCGATATCCACAAAATCGATCACCCGCCGCAATGCGGCATAGGCCGGGCCGGAGACAAATTGCGCCATGGGCGAGGAAAACACGACCACGCGCTCAATCGGCCGGCGGGCCAGCAAGCCGTCGACCCAGCCCTGCATGGCCGGGCTGGCATAATAGGGAACCGTCAGCGAGCTGCCGGTGGCCAGGGCAGTGAGGCTTTTCAGCTTGCGCGTGGTCGGGTTCAGATTCAGCAGCCGAACCTCGCCCCCGACTTCTCCACACAGGGTTTCCAGATCGCGCTGATAGCGCCAGTCATGGGCGTCATCCACAAACGCCCCGACATGCACGCGATAGGATTTCGCCAGATGCTTGAGCAGGTTGAACGAACGGATCTTGTCGCCCTTGTTCGGCGGATAGGGAATCCGGTGTACCAGCAATAGCAGTTCCTTTGCCTTGTCCATTTAGCCTAGATTCCTGACAATATGCGGGCCGAGCCACTGGGTCATACCCAGCGGCATCTTGCGCCAGAGTTTAATGAACATCTGGTATTTCGGATTGTTCGGATTCACCTCTGGTATCTCTCGCGTCTTGACCAGGTGATATTCGTAATGCAGCGGCTCGGGTTCAAAACCCCAGTTCTTTTTGAAACTATAGGAGCCCGCGCCGTTCTTGCTGCGGCCGAAATCGAAAATCTCGATACCCTGCTCCGCTGAGCGACGCATGAGTTCCCAATACATGAAGTCATTGCCCTTCAGCGCGCGGGCCTCGGCGGTGCCGCCGCCGTAGTACGGCAAGACCTCGTTGCGAAAATAGAAGTTCATCACCGAGGCCACGGTTCGTCCTTCCTTGGTGATGGTCAGGATACGACAGTCATCGCCGAATTCATCGCGCAGGGTAGTGAATAACCGGCGGGAGAAGACCGGCGTGCCCAGGGCATGAACGCTCTGCGAGTAGGCGTCATAAAAACGATCGACCTCGTCATCCCATGTCCCCTGCAGGCCGGCCTGGATGCCCTTGCGCACCATCGCCCGCTGCTTGCGCGGAATATTATTCATATTGACCTCGGGATCAGGGTCGATGCCTTTTCTGAAGGTGACGTAGAGATCCTTGTGCGGCCACTCCGGGTAACGCGATTTCTGGTTACGCATCTCCAGTGCATCCACGTTCAGGGATTCGGCCTTGCGCTGCGCAGCCTGCGTCAGGCACTGCATGGCCTCGGCGGAATTGGCGGCCACACCGCCGTAGACACAAAATGGCAGCGACATAAGCGAATTGCCGAACAGGCGGCTGTTGATCTGCGCCAGCGGCAAGACGCCTTCGATGTTGCCGTCACGCTCGGCGTAGAGAAACCAGCTGCGATGCCCAAACACCTCTTCCATCACCCGCTGCCAACCGGCACGATGGAAAAACGTGGCCTCAGGGCAGGCCTGCACAAAATCATCCCAGCGAGTTTTATCGCTGCTGGCGAGTTCGCGAACGGTCAGTGCGGAAGTGCTCAGCGTCATACCCGGTCACCCGGATGGGTGTTTTTGGTGTTGCCGTCCAGAAAAATACGGTCCATGCGATCCCATTCAAAATCGTGCAACAAGGCTTTCAATCTTTGCTCCATACGTCCAAGGTTAAGATAATGTCGAATACGTGTTTTCAGGCTGATGCCGGTCTGCCGGGGCTGATCGGGGTCAATCTCCCAGGGGTGAAAATAGAACATGCCCGACTGACCTTCATCCCGGTTGACGCGCCGTAGCGCCCAGCGGGACACGGCGTAGGGATAGAGGCGAAAAAATCCGCCGCCGCCACAGGGCAGGTTTTTTTCGCCAAAGCGCACCGTGGTAATGGGGATCTCCAGGATGCCCTGTTCGCCGCGTGGCCGAAAGGCAAACCGCGATGCCTCCGGCATGCCGTAGAGGTCATGCTTCACTGGATAAATGCTGGAGCTATAGTGATAGCCCGCCTCCGACAGTTCATCCAGTGCCCACAGGTTATCGGCGCCGATGGAATAACTGGGCGCGCGATAGCCCTTCACTTCTACACCGCCGATATCCTCCAGCAGTTGCTTGGTTTTTTCGATGTCGGCGCGAAAGACTTTCTGGCTTTGCTGGGTGACGCGAGTATGGGTAAAACCATGGCTGGCCAGCTCATGCCCGTCACTGACGATGCGCCTCACCATCTCCGGATAGCGTTCGGCCACCCAGCCCAGGGTAAAAAATGTCGCCTTGACGCCCTTGTCCGCAAACAAGCCGAGGATGCGATCCATGTTGCCCTCAACGCGACAGGGGATGTTATCCCACTGGGAGCGATCGATCGTGCCCTCAAAAGCGGAGACCTGGAAATAGTCTTCCACGTCCACCGTCATTGCATTGGCTATCGGCGTGATAATTGTTGGGGTACTCATTGTTGATATACCAATAGTGCGTCCAGACTGCGTTAGTGAGTCGGTGATTTTTCGGAAAGCCAGTCTTCCAGAATGTGGACAATACGCTGCGCCGCCTTGCCATCCCATAATTCAGGCACCCTGCCCGCCTTCCCGCCACTGGCCATCACCTCATCAAAGGCGGCGCGGATGGCAGCCGGATCCGTGCCGACGACGGTGTTGGTGCCCTGCTCAACGGTAATCGGTCGCTCCGTGTTTTCGCGCAGGGTGATACAGGGAATGCCCAGTGCCGTGGTCTCTTCCTGGATACCGCCCGAGTCCGTCAACACCAGCCGTGCCTCGGACATGAGACCCAACAGTTCCAGATAGCCCTGGGGCGGCATCAGCAATACCCGCTGCGGGTCCAGGATATCCGCCAGTCCCGCCTCCTCGATCTTGGCCCGGGTACGCGGATGCACGGGAAAGACCAGTGGGAGCTGTTGGCTGATCTCGGCCAGGGTGGTGAGCAGTCGTTTCAGCACAACGGGCTCATCGACATTGGAGGGACGGTGCAGGGTCAGCAAACCATAACCACCGGACAGATAGGCATCATTGGCATTGGCGGTAAGGAAGGTATCTGCCACCGGAATCTTTTTATCGAGTTGCGCGCGCAGAGTATCGATCATCACGTTACCCACAAAATGGACACGCGAGGCATCAATCCCTTCACGCTGCAAATTGGCTTCGGCATCCCGTTCGGTGATGAACAGCAGGTCTGATATCTGATCGGTCAGCACCCGGTTAATCTCTTCGGGCATCTTTCGGTCATAGCTGCGCAGCCCGGCTTCCACATGCACAACGGGCACCTCTTTTTTGCTCGCCACCAGGGCGCAGGCAATGGTGGAATTCACGTCACCCACTACCAGCACCAGCGCCGGGGTCTCCTGATCCAGCACTTCCTCGAAGCGACGCATGATTTCCGCGGTCTGCACGGCATGACTGCCAGAGCCCACGCCCAGATCGATATCGGGTTCCGGGATACCGAGTTGATCAAAGAAGGCATGCTTCATCGCTGCGTCATAATGCTGGCCGGTATGCACCAGGTAGGGGGTTAAATAGTCGGATTGTTTCAGCGCCGCCATGACCGGTGCGATCTTCATGAAGTTTGGGCGCGCGCCGACCACGCACATTATTTTTTGTTTATTTTTCATTTCACTGCTGTCTCGTTTATTTTATATCTGTCATGTCGGCGAAAGCCGGTATCCAGGAGCCGAGCCCTCTCGGCGATTTCCTCTCAACAATCGCACCATCCCAACCCATCGGCCACGAACATACGGCGCAATGCCCTACGGTTATTGGCGCCCTACACGACTGAGCAAAGCCCTGTGGGAGCCGAGCCCTCTCGGCGATTTCCTCGCAACGATCACACCAACCCGACCTATCAGCCACGGACATACGGCGCAATGCCCTACGGTTATTGGCGCCCTACACGGCTGAGCAAAGCCCTGTGGGAGCCGAGCCCTCTCGGC